>JACBOA010000005.1 GCA_013403005.1 Methanobacteriaceae archaeon
CTGAGGTTAAGGAGCCTGAGGTTAAGGAGCCTGAGGTTAAGGAGCCTGAGGTTAAGGAGCCTGAGGTTACAGTTGATCGTTCTGAACTTCTTAAAAAGTATGGTATTAAAGATGTTGAAGATCAAGAAGTGGAAGATCTCCTGCAATCTTATAAAGGTGGTATAATTAATGATGATGATGTGGAAAAAGTTGAGTTAGCTCTTATGAACCTAATCAAAAAATCAGTACTTGGAATTCCTAAAATAACAGGAACCGAGGTCATGGTGTTCTTGGATAATTATAAGGAACTTTCTGGAACTATAAATATCATCACCGAATATGAAAGTCAGGGTTTCCTAAATCGAATAATGGGTCAGAATAGAACAGCTGCCAATCTCAGAAGACAAATAATTAACATAGCAGAAATTGCCATAAAGAAGAGTTTCAGGCAGTACCCAGAAGTAGTGGAAAAATTTGACATTAATGTAGAGTTTACTTAAAATTAAGGAAGATCAACGAGGAATAGGAAAGGAGTAGTAATATAATATTAGGAGGAATTTGATGACAAGAGTGATAACAGTTGCATCAGGGAAAGGTGGAGTTGGAAAAACTACTATCACTGCAAACTTAGGTGTAGCCCTGGCTACCTACGGAGAAGAAGTCATTGTTTTGGATGCTGATGTAGCAATGGCCAACCTGGAACTGATTCTGGGTATGGAAGGAAAATCAGTCACATTACACGATGTTCTCTCTGGAGATGCAGATATTGAAGATGCTATTTATGAAGGACCTGGTGGAGTGAAAGTAGTACCAGCAGGTATATCACTTGAAGGTCTAAGGAAAATCAAAATGGACCGCTTGGAAAATGCTTTGGAAATCCTAATTGAAAGTGCGGATATATTACTTATTGATGCTCCTGCAGGTCTTGAAAAAGATGCCCTGGCTGCTATAGCCGCAGCACAGGAAATGATACTGGTAACCACTCCGGAAGTACCATCCATCAGTGATGCACTAAAAACCAAAATTGTTGCCAACCGTCTGGGTGTGGACATCCTGGGAGTAGTCATAAACCGTGAACAACACGATAAAACCTTCCTCACCATCAGTGAGATTGAAACCATTCTGGAAGTTCCAGTAATAGCTGTGATTCCAGAAGACACAGAGGTCAGTCGAGCAGCAGCTTTCGGAGAACCATTAGTTGTAAAAAACCCTAAATCACCTACCAGCAATGCAATAATGCAACTAGGTGCAGATCTGATTGGTGAAGAATACCAGCCAATCGAACCAGATAAAAAAGGCGTTATATCCAAACTGGTGGAAGGCCTGCTGGGACGGAGATAATAATTTTAATTTTTTATTGGGAGTAATATGTCTAGGTTTATTGCTCTAGCATCCGGAAAGGGGGGAGTGGGAAGAACGTCCCTTACTTTTAACTTAGGGGTAGCTTTAAGCCTTTTCGGTGAAGAAGTGGTTATGTTGGATCTGGATCTGATGATGTCCAACATGGATGTAATCACCGGACTCTTAAACCCCGAAGTTACCTTACATGATGTATTAATGCGTGACAAGGCAGTTCAGGACTGCGTGTATCAGGTTAATCAAGGAGCACTAGTAATACCCACGGGAATGCACTTTGAAACCCTTAAAACAATAAATCCCAATTATGTATCATGGAAAAGGATAATAGAAGAAATAGCTTCTTATGGTAACATTTTCCTAATGGATTTACCCTCAGGAATAAATTCTAACATATTCGAAGCCCTTCCAGAAGATACTGAAGCTATATTGGTAACTAATTCCACCATGCCTGCAGTTGCCGATGCGCTTAAGATCAGAATACTCTTAAACGAGCTTAATATAGATATTCTAGGTTTTGTTTTGAACATGTGGTATGATGATAAATTCCTACTTTCAGTTAAAGAAATTGAATCAATTCTGGAAGTACCAATGATATCAGTTGTTTCATATGACCGGGAAATGGATCGTTCCATAGCATTAGGAAGCTCAGTGATGGAGTTAAACCCAGCATCCCCTATAAGTAATGAAATAATGCAGCTAGCAGCAGACCTAGTTGGAAAACAATACAAACCAGTCCAACCAGACAAAGAAGGCATTATGGAGAGAATTAAGAAATTTGTGGGTATTCTACCAGAAAACAAATAAACTTATATTGAATTATGTGTATTAGATTCATCCAATTGAATATTTAATCCAATTATATCCATATAGATTTTAAATTATTCCATAATTTAATTTAAAAAAAAATTTTTTAATTCAAAGAAATGGAAAGCATTAAACTGGATGTATCCTGTTTGGGAACATGTAATATTGATTTTATCAGTAAAGTACCTTATTTCGCATCTTCTGATGAAGAAATAAACGTTGAAAAGTTATTTTTCTCCTTAGGTGGATCAGCTCTGAATTTTGCATCTAGAATTAGCTCATTGGGATTTAAAACAGGAATCCTTTCACGAGTAGGAAAGGATTATTATGGGGAATTAGTAAGAACAGAACTGGAACATCACCTTGAAATCTGTAATGTTATCCCAATTGAGGGTAATACTGGAATGGCTTTCATAGCCATCGATGATACTGGTAGAAAATCTGTATACAGTTACATCGGAGTTAATTCCAGGTTCAAACTTGAAAAAGAAGATATAAATCTTATTAAACATTCTAATCTACTGCATGTCACCGGCATGTACTGGGAAGTTGCTGAAAAAGCATCAAGATATTCTAATAGATTATCTTTTAATCCCGGACCTGCTTTATGTTCTATAGGGATAGATAAGCTAAAAAAAACCATAAAAAAAACTGAAATACTCTTTTTGAATCATAAAGAGGTTTATATTCTGACGAGAATGAATGAAGAGGATGGAATTTCTTACCTGGTAGAACTAGGTGTTCCGGTGATTGTAGTGACCCGTGGAAGTGAAGGGGCCAGATTGTTCACTGAAGATGAGACTATTTTCTCCCCATCCATCAAAGTTAATGCAGTGGATACCACAGGTGCAGGGGATAACTTTGCTGCAGGGTTTGTTGCAGCTTATCTAAAAAATGAAAAACTCAAGTATTGTCTAGATTATGCTAATCAGGTAGCATCTTCTTGTGTACAGCAAGTGGGAGGATCTCTGATTCCAACAAAAAATCTTACACTTTAGAGATCTTACACTTAGAGAATTTCTTAAACTTTAGATAAATTCAAAAAAATAGGATTTTAGGAATCAATGGTAGTTTAAAAACCAAAAAAGGCTGCGGCATTTTTGTGGCATAAAAGTTTAATTTTACTATCAGACCAACCAGCCAGTTTCATTCTATGCACTGTTTTGGGAACAGATAATGGGTCAGAAGGTGAAGAACTCATATCACTATCTATAATAAACCTCTCAGGCCCATAATCAGAAATGCTTGCTTCTAAAAGTTGGACTGCTTCGGTGGGGGTCATTTTCTGTGGCTGGACAGTGATCCCTAGCATCCCACCAAAGTTTCCCATAAGATCAATAATAGATGGATCCACATGATCCACCACCACCCTTGATGGATCGATATTATCTTCAATTATAGAAAGGGTTTTTATGGTTATTTCTCTTTTATTACGTCTGGGTGTATGAACTACCACTTTTATTCCCATTTCCTCAGCCATCTGAAGCTGAGTTTTGAAAACCTCTTTTTCAAGTTCAGATGCAGTTTCAAGACCAATCTCTCCCAGGGCAGCCACTTCATCCATTTCCAGAAACCAGGGAAGTTTTCGAAGTACCAGTTTATAATCCTGACAAATACTTCGAGGGTGAAGTCCTAATGCTGCTTTAAGGGTTAAACCACTGCTTTCAGCCCGCTTTAAATCGTTTTCAATAATACGGTAGAAATGATCCAGCACTACTGCAGAAGTGCTCATCCTCAAGGGATCATGGGCTAAGGTGAGGGCTGATTCAATTCCAGCCACCGCCATCATCTCAAAATCTTCATATGGCCTGCAATCAGCGTGTATATGTGCATCTATCATTACAACTCAACTCCTAACATTCCACAGATTTATGGATTTTACTGCATAAAGAGCTTGTCCATTGATCATATTCTATCATATCCTCAGATTTCTCTCATATCACTCTTATGATCATATCCCTTGTTATCAAATAAGTCCTAAAGTTATTAAGAGCTTTGCACTTATATAATAATAAGAGTCATCTTCAAATATTGAAATTGAGGTGTGAGTATGGATGTAGAAGAAATGGCAAAAAAGGCCACCATGAAAGATTTAAAAGAAATAGCCAAAAAACATGACATTAAACTTGGTCGCTGCCCCACCAAGCTAAAAATCGCTAAATTAATTCCCAAAGAAGAACTAGAGGCTCTTGTTAAAAAATAATCTAAAAAAATAATCTTCTACCAATTTTAAAAGAGTTTAAAAGATTTTTTCACAGAAAAACCTTTTTTATAGCAAGGTATAGTTAAAAGTAGTAAAATATTCAGTGATTTGAAGCTTTTAAATTGCTTCAAGATCATTGAAATTAATTTTCTTATTTAGAAGGCCGTTCATTGTTTCTGGAATTTCAGTTACAGGTAAACGGACTTGTTTTTGAGAATCTCTTTCTCTGATAGTCACGGTACTGTCTTCTAATGTTTGATGGTCCACAGTTATGACAAATGGCGTACCAATCTCATCAGAACGAGCATACCTACGACCAATGGTTCCAGAAGTATCCACTTCTGCTATTACACCTTCACCTCGTAGATCATTCATTATATGTTCTGAAGCAAGCACCAGATCATCTTTATTCACCAGAGGGAACACATTTACTCCCACAGGAGCAATATCTGGAGGGAAATGGAAAATATTCCTGTCATCTTCCTTTGCAAAGGAGTGAAGAAGTACAGAATAGGTTATACGGTCAATACCGTAAGAAGGTTCAATAACATGAGGATATATCTTTTCTCCCCTGATAGTTTCTTCCACTTCTTCAAAGGATAAGAGGTCAGGTGTTAGCTGGTATGTTGCTCCATCTAATTCCATTTTATAAACATTTTCTTTTTCAAATGCTTCTTTTATGGTTTCAGGTTCTGTTTCTTTAAGTGCAACCATTATTTTAGGGGCATCACCCTTGAATAAAGGTCCGAATTTTTTCATGTCAGGTTTAGCCTCTAACTGGGTGATGGTTTTAGGTTCAGGGTATTCTATGAATACTCGCAGGTCTTCAGTACTGTACTGGCTATGGGATTTAAGGTCGAAATCGGTACGGTCAGCAATCCCTATAACTTCTATCCAGCCATAACGGTCAGTATGTACTTCCACATCCCAGCAGTCAATGGCATAGTGGGCCATCTCAGTTTTAAGATGCTGACGGAACCTTATCATATCTGAGGGTATTCCAAGTTCTTCCATGAACCTGTCTGCCAGACATAACTGGTAGGTCAGGATTTCACTGGAAACCACACCTTTTTCAACTGCCTCCCTGGCGGTGAGTTTGATAGGTTCTCCACCCTTTTCCTGAATATCTGCAGGGTATAAAGTAAGAATTTGGTCTGCCACATCCAAAAAACGGGGATGGCTCTTATCTTCAGGATTGACAAAGATTTCAGCTTCTGCTTGAGTGAACTCCCGTAGCCTTATAACACCCTGACGTGGTGAAATCTCATTCCGGTAAGCTTTGCCCAGTTGCACCACACCAAATGGAAGTTTCCCACGATAAAATCTTAACAACCTCTTGAATGGGATAAATATTCCCTGAGCCGTTTCAGGACGCATATAACCTGTTTTTTTACCCTTTGCACCAATAAGAGTCTGGAACATAAGGTTATAACTCCAGATGTGGGTTAAATGACCTCCGCAGCGGGGGCAGCGAATTTGTTCTCTGGATAAAATTTCTGTGAGTTCCTGATTTTCCAGACCCTCAACTTCTTCCCCAATAGCATCTTTAATAATGTGATCAGCTCTGAACACCTCTAAACATTCCTTACATTCAGTCATGGGATCATTGAAGTGATCAACATGTCCGGAGGCTTTAAGAGCTTCTTCTGGCATGATGGTGGGGGATTCTATTTCATAAAAACCTTCACCAACAAGATAAAAATCACGCCATTTGTTCATTATTTTATTTTTTAAAATAGCACCTAAAGGACCGTAATCAAAAAATCCAGCAACTCCAGAATAGATCTCGAATGATGACCATAAAAATCCTCGTTTCTTGGAAATATTCATTACATCCTCATTTTTCATTATAATCCTCTCAATCTCAAATTAAAAAATATAAACCTTATTTTTCCTTTTTTATAGTTCAATTTATTAAAAAATTTTCATCCAATTAATGCGATTTGGAATAATGAACTTTTTATAACTCTTTTTTTTGGTTTTAGTGATTTAAAGCTATATTTACCCTAATTTTTCCTGATTTTAATTATTGGACAGCCAATATTCCCACGCTTTATTAACAGATTATTTTTTTTATAAAATTTATTCCAAGATCCTACTAAATTAGAGTATTATTGTCTTAGAGCAATTTTGTCTGTTTACGATCCCTTATCTCGTAATCATGTTTTATTTTACTGGTAACTGGCCTATCCTGGCCCATATACTTACTATCTCTCTCAGGATGGCCGTAGGGTCGCTCGGATGGGCTGGTCATGGTTTCGAACACGATTTGACATACTCTCTGACCAGTGTATAAAGCTACTGGCATTTTACCTATGTTGGATATCTCCAGGGTGATCTTCCCCTCGAACCCCGGGTCAATGTAACCCGCAGTCACATGCATGGTGATACCCAACCGTCCCATGGATGAACGCCCCTCCACACGTGCCACCAGGTCGTCAGGGAGTTTAACTGCTTCATAGGTGGTGGCCAGAGCAAATTCCCCCGGGTGGATGATGAATGCATCCCCCTGTTCTAAGTGAAATGACTCCATGTATGATTCCAGATCTGATTTATCTAAAGGATCAATACATGGTTTACGGATAATACGGAAACCCTTAAATTCATTACCAATTCTTAGATCTACTGATGATGGTTGGATCTGTCTTCCAGGGTCTTCCAATGGGTCAATGGAAATTTTCCCTTCTTCCAAGTATTTCTTGATGTCACGGTCACTTAGAATAGCCATTCTGCTCCCTCTTGCCATTTTCAAATATTATAAATTTCTATAGCTATAATGATTTTAAATAGTTTTAATTACATTCTATCTCTTATTCTCCGAAACATCCCTTTGAGTGTATGAGCTTCTCTTCCAGATATAAATGCTCTTCCCAAAATTCTTCTGAATACAGTTGATGCATTCTTCTTTTTATGGGGTGGATAATCCAGTTTATCCAGCACATCATCCACATAATCAATTAAACCCTGTTTCTCCTCTAAAGATGCTTCATCCAAATCTTCCACCGGATAATCTTTCTGAGTTCTAAATATTTCATAGAAAATTATGGCTGCTGCGTGTGTAATGTTAAGTATGGGGTAAGATTCATGAGTGGGAATGGAAACCACCACGTCACAGAGTTCAAGTTCATGATTAGTGAGACCATTTCCTTCTCTTCCGAATATGAGGGCAATTTTCCCTTTGACCTTTAAGGATTGGGCTAAATTTTCAGGGGTAACCGCAATACGGGGAATATTATAACTTCCTCCAGCAGTCCCTGTACTTCCCACTGCAAAATCTATTCGTTCATTTTCCAGAAATTCATGTAGTGAATCATACTCCTGGTGGTTGTATATGATGTTACGAGCATGCATGGATTGATAATAGGCTTCATGTTCCAGTTTGCAGGGATTAATTAGAACTAAATGCTCCAAACCGAAATTTTTCATGGTTCTGGCAAGAAAGCCTATATTGCCCGGAGTTTCTGGCTCCACAAATACCACATAAATCATTTCAACCAGCTTAAACCTGCTTTAGGCGTTTTAGTTATGTTAAATAATTTAAGATTCGTATGCTTTCTCCAGAAGGGTGAGTATGTTCATAACTTCCAGTTTGACTCCTTCTCTCTCCAGACTGGCCCGGATGTTGTTTTCACAGAAGGGACAGATGGTGATCACAGCATCAACATCAAGTTTTTCCACCATTTTTGCTTTTTCACGTCCCAGAGCCTCAGCAATCTCTGGTTTACCAGACCTTACACCACCCCCTGCACCACAGCACTGGTCCGGGGTGTCCATCTCCACGAAATCCAAACCTTTAATTTTCCGGAGTATTTCACGAGGCTCATCACGGATCCCCTGACCTCTAATAAGATGGCATGGGTCATGATAAGTTACTCTCATATTAACGGGCTTCATATCCTTGGTATTTAGTCTATCAACCAAGTATTCGCTGATGTCCATCACATTGAGCTTGACTCCATACTCGGGGTAATCCTTTTTTAGGGTGGCTCCACAACCTGCGCAGACAGTGATGATGGTATCATAACCCTTCAATGCTTTGGCATTCTTTTGAGAGAGTTCCTTCACCACATCAGTCTGCCCGGTCCGGATCATTGGAGAACCACAGCAAACTTGCCCTGCTGGAACTACCACTTCCACATTATGATTATTCAAAACATTTAAAAGGGATACTCCTATCTCTGGCAGCCTATAATCAACCAGACACCCAGTAAAGAATGCTATTTTTTCTTTTTTTCCTTCACGGTCAGTTTCATCATGATCAACCATCTCAGCTTCCTGTTTTTTGATAGTTGTTTTCATGAAACCAGCCCTCATAGGACCTTCTTCCATGGGTTCTACAGATCTGCCCGTCTTTACAATGAGTTCTTTTACCGAACGGTGGGGAGGTAGTGGTCCGATACCTTCCTGGCAAGCTATCTCCCTTAATTTTTCAATGGCACCTCCGAAGGTGTTAATTTCTTTAGGACAGACCTCCACACACTTGGCACATGATGTGCAGCAGTATAGTCCTTCTTCAACTCCTTCTTCAGCACGGTCTGCACAGTCACGCGGGTCCATGGCAAATTTCGAAAGGTAACGCATGAAGTAGGGACCTGCGAATTCATCGTTCACCTTCAAAACCGGACAGGCTGACAAGCAGGAGTAACAGTCAATACAGCTCCTTAATTTTTTGGTATTGGTAAGTTCTTCCGGGTTTAAAATTGCAGGGCACTCGGCAATTTCACAATCATCCTCTAGAAACAGATCCATTTTTTTAACTTTCTCCTCTACTGAACCACGTTCCACAACCAGATCCTTAATTACAGGAAGATCAAGGGGTCCAATAATATCTCCATCTTTTATTTCCTTTTTACAGGCCAGAGCCATTTCTCCATTCACCTTCAGGGCGCATGAACCGCACTGACCTGCCCTGCAGGAGGAACGATAAGCTATATTAGCTTGATGATGCTGATTGATGTAGTTTAAAGCATCCAATACCTTCATTCTTTCCTTTTTTTCCACAGAATAGGTTTCAAGGTGTGGTTTTTCATCTTCAAGGGGATAGTACCGTAAAACACTTATTTTAATCATTTCCATCTCCAGGTGAGTTCAATCCTAAAAGTTCCATTTGAATGATGTATTATGAATTATATGGGTTTAGATCATAATTTATTTAATTTAGTAAAATTTCGATTCCATATTATTAAAATAAGAATCATTAGATATTAGGTGGACTTGCTATAAAAAATATTATAGAAAAAACTGTTACAGAAAATTTAATATAATTTTTTTAAAAATTTCATTTTTATATATTCTAATTCAATTCTTTTTTTTTTATTAAAAATTTTTATTTTATGAAATTATTTCATTGAAATAGAAGGAAGAAATATCTCTGGCACTTACACTACAAATTTTTAACTAACAACCAGTAAATAGATAATTCTTCTTCATTTTTTTTATAGTCCGGATATTTTAAAGCTACTAGGTTCCAGAAATCTTTATTGTGTTTTCTTATTTTAAGGTGACAGATTTCATGATGCACCACATATTCAATAAGACTTTCAGGAAGATATTTAAGACGTGAATTGATATTTATGTTTCCAGAATTACTGCAACTACCCCAACGGGTTTTCATCTTTCGAAAACTAACTCTATTAACCTTTAAATCCATTTCTTTTGATAAAGCATTCACCAGTGATTTTACCAATTCTCTAAATTCATTTTCCTCACGACTAAAATCCAGCTTCCTATCTTCAGATTCGATTTTCAACCTATTTATTCGTGATATCTTCTGATATATCCAATTTTCATGTTTTTTTATGAAATTTTGGTAGTCATTAACACCATGGGGCATTATAAGGTCAAGTTCACCATTTTTTATCTCTAAACGCGCATATTTCACCTTCCGGTGGAAAACATGGTACTTTACCTCAATATCATTAATTTTGACTTTCATCGAGTTAATTATAATTCATCATCAAATAAATTTTATTCTAAAAAGTAGGAAATTTAATATTATCGTCATAGGAATGTTATTTCAATGTATATGGGCTGTTTTACTCCACAGACATCCTGATGAGGTGGTGATGATGGAGTCAGGATATGAAAAATACTATGTTCAGCACTTTATATTCAGCACATATTTTTTATTAGTGGAATCTTCTGGTGGCATGGATATGGATTCTAGTCCAGGAACCGCCATTTATTAGGTTTTTAAGGATGATATGGACAATCAGGGACAAATTTAGAGATTAATGAAGTAGTAATTCTAGAGATTGGTCTAATCGGGAGATATCTATTGAATACCTATTGAAATATTTGACAAAGGGCATATTCCCAGAAGGAATATAATTCAATTGGAAGTCTCATCCATACTACCCCTGACTCAAGCCCAATCCAACACAGGTAACCATAACCCAGAACCAATAAAAATTTCAAATAATTATCTAAATACTCAAGTGCCAACCTATGGATCAGTAATACTCACAAATGCAATAATATAACTTAAATTACGAGGTTAGGCTTTCATTGGTCAAATATTTTTATTAGATGTGGGAAAAATTGGATTATATGCTGGGAGAAGTAACTGGTAAAAAAAATGTATGGTGAATATTTGATGAAACAATTTATTCAAAACTATAAATAAGTTAAAAATAAGTTAAAAACTACAATCTTATAGAATAATTGTTTAATAGGAAAGTTTTCTATCCATATAACTATCCATATAATTATTAAAATCATAAAATAACCTAAAAAGTATTATTGTAATAGGTCTATCTAAGAGTTGAATTTATCTAATCTAAATCCATTGAATATACTTGACCAACATATCTAAATCAGGCTTTTCAAGGGATAACATAAGTAAAATATCCCTCTATGAGTAAATTAGGAAGATAATTATGAATATCAGAGAAATCCTCACTGGACAAGATCAGGATAAACTGTTTTTACTGGGTAATGAAGCTGCGGTGCGAGGTGCACTGGAAGCAGGGGTTAGTGTTGCCAGCACCTATCCTGGAACACCATCCTCAGAGATTGGAAACGTTTTATCCGCACTTGCAGAAGATGCAGGCATGTATTTTGAATTCTCCATCAATGAAAAGGTGGCACTGGAAGTAGCTGCAGCTGCAGCAGCATCCGGTTTAAGATCATTCACCTTCATGAAACACGTGGGAGTTAATGTGGCCTCTGACTCCCTGATGAGTGTGGCCTACACTGGAGTGAGGGGAGGGATGGTGATCATCACTGCAGACGACCCCTCCATGTTCTCCTCCCAGAATGAACAGGACAACCGGCACTACGCACGACTGGCCAACATACCACTCCTGGAAGCCTCCAGTCCCCAGGAAGTCAAGGATCTCATGAAATATGCCTATGAATTATCAGAAGAATTCCAAATACCGGTTATCTTACGCACAACCACCAGGGTATCCCATATGAGGGGCGTAGTCCAATTGGGACCAGTAAAAAAAGCACCAGTTAAGGGACACTTCCAGAAAGATCCAGAGAGATTCGTTCCAGTGCCAGTCACTGCCCGGGTAATGCACCAGAAACTGGTGGAGAAAATGGACCAGATAGAGTTAGTCGCCAATAAATCCACCTCAAATTCCATCTATGATAAAGGGGGAAATGTGGGTGTTATAACCAGTGGCAGTGCCTATAACTATGTGGCTGATGTGGTGAATGAAAACGGGCTACCAGTAAACATCCTCAAATTAACCTTCACCTATCCCTTCCCTGAGAAAAAGGTTCGTGAATTTCTTGAGAAGTTTAACCGGGTTCTGGTGGTGGAAGAAGTTGATCCCATAATGGAAAAAGAAGTACTGGCCATTGCAGGTAAATTCAATCTTAACACCAATGTTCATGGTAAACTGGACGGTGTTATGCCCTTAATATATGAATACAACCCGGATATAATACTGGAAGGATTCGCCCGGATGATGGGTGTGGAAGTTCCTGCTAAAGAAACAGTCCAAGCATCAGTGGAACTTCCCAACCGGCCACCCACCCTCTGCCCAGGATGCCCCCACAGAGCAGCCTATTTTGAAGTTAAAAAAGCTGCCGAGAATCTGGGAATTGATGATCTCATATTCCCCACAGACATTGGCTGCTACACCCTGGGAATAGAATCTCCCTATGAGGTGGCAGATTATCTTTTATCCATGGGATCGTCCATTGGAACTAGTTGTGGATTTAGTAAAGCCACAGACCAGACAGTGGTAAGTTTTATAGGGGACTCCACCTTTTTCCATGCTGGAATTCCACCATTAATCAATGCGGTGCACAACAAGAACCGATTCGTCCTGGTGATACTGGATAACCGGACCACGGCCATGACTGGTGGACAACCACATCCCGGACTCCCAGTGGATGGAATGGGACTGGAAGCACCGGAAATATCCATACCAGACATAGTTAGAGCCTGTGGTGTTGATTTTGTGGAAATAATTAATCCCCTCAATGTACGCAAATCCAGAGAATTGTTTGAACAAGCCCTCCAGTTTAAAGGAGTAGCAGTGGTTATCTCCCAGTACCCCTGCATGCTCATAAAAAGCAGAGATGAGAAGGCAAAAAATTTTATAATCCAAGTTATGGATGATAAATGCTCAGGCTGTGATACCTGTGTAATGGAATTAACATGTCCAGCCATATACACCCGAGATGATGGTAAAATCCGTATTGATCCACTAATGTGCAGAAGGTGCAATGTGTGCGTGCAGACATGCCCTGAAAAGGCAATAAGGGCTAAAAAAATTGATAAAGCTGTGATGGAAGAAAATTTCGATAAAAAACTAAAAAATACCACTCTTGAGGAGGATGAATAAATGCATCCCTACAATATATACATTTCTGGAGTAGGTGGTCAGGGAATTATAAAAACCTCAGTGATCATGGGTGAAGCAGCCATGAAAAATAACTTGCCAGTGGTGGGGGGTGAAATACATGGTATGGCCCAGAGGGGAGGAGTAGTATCCACTCAGATGAAGATGGGAGACTCACACAGTCCATTAATAGAAGAAGGAAAAGCAGACCTCCTCTTAGCCTTCGAACCACTGGAAGCATTAAGGGCCATAAACATGGTAAACCCGGATACCTATGTGGTTATGAACACATCACCCATCTATCCCTTTAACATCAGGCAGAGCAAACAGCCCTACCCTCATTTATCAACCATACTGGGAGATCTAAAACAGCGTGCCAAAAGGGTGATAGCCATGGATGCAGAGAATATGGCAAAAAAGGCTGGTCACATCCTGTCAGTGAACATGGTAATGTTAGGAGGGGCAGCAGCTGTACCCGGATTCCCCCTGGATAAAGAGATAATTATAAAGTCAATGCAGGACAATCTACCCGAGAAGAGCATTCCCGTAAATAGGAAGGCCTTTGAGGCAGGATACAAGTTCTGCTCTGACAGACTATGAACATGAACAATTATCTGAATTTAATAGCAGTTTTGGGGAATATTTTATGGGCATTTCAGATAATTAAAGATAAATCTGTAATTCAAAGATTTTTAACACATTATCATGAATTTCTTCCCTATTTTCATGACTTTTTCATTTTTTTGTTTTATTAATTAGGTCACTCGTCTTAAAAAAGCTAATTTTCACCAAATGTGGCTATTGAGCTTTTTTTTGTTTTTTTTATTCTTATTAAGCTACTAGAATCTATTTAAAAATAAATAAATCCTTCCTTAATTTCCGCAGACAAAAAAACAGCTTTTTATTAGAATTACCAGTACCAATCAATAAAATTTTATTAAAAGATGAATATAGTAATTGTTTACAGAAACTTTTAAAACAATTAAATTATTTTTCAGAAGAGAATCTTTTAGATTGTAGATTGTGATTAGATTTAAAAACTCTAAAAGGATGGCTTAGAAATTTGAAATAGATGAGTTAGAAGCGTGAGAGAGGGTGAGAATATGGGTGATGAAAGCCAAAAAAGTGCTATGAGTGGAACCACAAATATTGATTGGTGGCCAAACAGATTGAATCTGGATATCCTGCGGCAGCATTCTGAAAAGTCCAATCCCATGGATGCGGATTTTAACTACGCTCGTGAGTTTGAAAGTCTCGACTTGGATGCTGTGAAGAAGGACCTCCTTGAAATTATGACTGATTCACAGGACTGGTGGCCTGCAGATTTCGGCCACTATGGACCTTTGTTCATCCGTATGGCTTGGCACAGTGCCGGAACCTACCGTGTCAGCGATGGACGTGGGGGTGGGGGGCGTGGAAACCAGCGCTTCCCTCCATTAAACAGCTGGCCTGATAACGCTAACCTGGACAAGGCAAGACGATTGCTCTGGCCTATAAAACAAAAATATGGCCGTAAAATATCTTGGGCCGACTTAATGATCCTCGCTGGTAATGTGGCCCTTGAATCTATGGGCTTTAAAACCTTCGGTTTTGGGGGAGGACGTGAGGATATTTGGGAGCCTGAAAAAGACGTATACTGGGGTCCTGAGACAGAATGGCTTACAGATCAGCGCCATACAGGTGATCGTGAACTTGAAAAACCACTGGCTGCCATTGAAATGGGACTGATTTACGTTAATCCTGAAGGCCCTGACGGAAAACCAGATCCTGTGGCTGCAGCTCATGATATAAGGGAAAGTTTTGCGCGCATGGCCATGAACGATGAGGAGACTGTGGCCCTCATAGCTGGTGGCCATGCTTTCGGCAAAACCCACGGTGCAGGTGACCCCAAATATGTGGGACCAGAACCAGAAGCAGCCCCCATCGAAGAACAAGGTCTGGGCTGGAAAAGCAGCTACGGCACCGGGAAAGGCAATGACACCATTACTGGTGGCCCGGAAGTTATCTGGACCAAGACCCCCATTAATTGGGATAACAACTTCTTACGAAATTTATTCGAATTCGAATGGGAGCTGGAGAAAAGCCCGGCTGGTGCCTACCAGTGGAAACCCAAGGGCGGTGCTGGTAAAGATACAGTGCCTGATCCCCATGACCCATCCAAACGTCGCACCCCGGGTATGCTGACCACAGACCTTTCTTTAAGGTTCGACCCAGAATACGAAAAGATTTCAAGACGTTTCTATGAGAACCCGGAGGAACTGGCTGAAGCCTTCGCCAGGGCCTGGTTCAAATTAACCCACCGTGACATGGGCCCCCGTTCACGCTACCTCGGACCGGAAGTACCTGAGGAGGAGCTAATCTGGCAGGACCCCATCCCATCAGTCAACCATGAATTAATCAATGAACAGGACATCAAGTTTTTGAAAGCTGAGATACTGGCCAGTGATCTATCAATCAGGGAAATGGTTTACACTGCCTGGTCTTCGGCATCCACCTTCCGCGGCTCAGACAAGCGGGGTGGTGCCAATGGTGCTCGTATTCGCCTGGCACCCCAGAAGGATTGGGAAGTTAACCAACCGAAACAGTTAGCCAGAGTGCTGCAGACACTGGAGGACATTCAGGCTGATTTTAACCAAGCACAATCGGGTGATAAGAGAGTTTCCCTGGCGGACCTAATTGTTCTGGCGGGATGCGCTGGAATTGAACAAGCTGGCAAAAATGCCGGATACAATCTAGAGGTGCCCTTTAATCCGGGACGCATGGATGCCCTGGAAGAACAGACTGATGTGGATTCATTCGCCGTGCTTGAACCATTCGCAGATGGATTCAGGAACTATCAGAAAGCACCCAGCCCACTTAGGCCAGAGGAGTTGCTGGTGGACAAAGCGCAACTTTTAACACTTACAGTTCCTGAGATGACAGTGCTCATTGGGGGGATGCGTGTTTTAAATGCCAACTATGAACAATCACCCAATGGAGTTTTCACAGATAGGCCTGAAACACTTACCAATGATTTCTTCGTGAATTTACTGGACATGCAAACAGAATGGAGGGCAACAAAAGATGAAAACCTGTTTGAAGGATGGGACAGAGCAACTGGTGAATTAAAATGGACAGCAACCCGCACTGACCTCATATTTGGTTCAAACTCTGAACTCAGGGCACTGGCTGAAGTCTATGCATGTGCAGACTCCCAAGAGAAGTTCCTGCAGGACTTTATAAAAGCCTGGGACAAGGTCATGAACCTGGACAGGTTCGACCTGACCTAATGGTGAAAAAACTAGTCAATGATTAGTTTCATCTTAAAATCTTATTATTTCTTTTTTCCTATATGCTTATTAATAAATGTAAATATTTGTTTTAATTTATATACGATTGTTAAACAATTCTTTCTAAATTAGAAATTCAAATAGATATTTAAATAGATATTACGAGTATTATGAGAATTTTTACACCAGCACATTATTCGAGGTGCATATGGCTGACTACAATTTGGAGGTTAAAAGAAATTTTTGGGATTTATTGATAGAGAATAAGGGAAGAATAACATCAAAACTTATCTTTCAGAATTAAGATTCCATTTTACAACCTATTACTTAAAAAACCAGATTTAGTGTCTTAGAAAATAGAATAACAGGATGATACCAGTATTATTATATAAAATGAATTAAAAAATTTCCTTAAAAAGAGTTTATGAATAAAATGTTAATAAGAGGATAAAACTGGCATTTACCAGTTATAAACATCCTCTGAGGGTATTATGGTAGCTCCACCTTTCTCAAGAGCTTCTAAACCTGCATCTATATCTTCCGGATGCAGTAATACAATAGCTCTTTCTTCTTTTTCATCTACAAATGCGTAAAGATAATCAAGGTTTATATCTGAGTCATCAAGCATTCCCAATATACTGCTGAGTCCTCCTGGCTGGTCAGACATTTCCACTGCAATCACGTAGCCCACTTTCACTACAAAGTTATTTTCTTCTAGAACTTTTTTGGCTGCATCTGGTTCTGGAACAATCAGTCGTAGAATCCCGAAGTCTGATGTGTCTGCTATGGATAGTGCTCTAATATTGAATCCGGCTTCTGCCAGAACTTCCAGAGCATTCCTCATTCTACCCTTTTTATTCTCAAGAAATATGGATAACTGTTTTATTTTCATAAGCTGATCCCCTTTATGATAATTCTCTTTTATCAATCACTCTTACTGCTTTACCCTCACTACGTGGAAGTGTTTTAGGTTCCACCAGGGTAACATCAACTCTCAGACCAATCTCATTTTGAATGTAATTTTCTATTTTCTTTTTTATTCCCACCAGTTCCTTCACTTCATCAGAGAAGAGCTTGGGGGATGTTTCCACCTGAACTTCCAGTTCATCAAGGTGATGAGGCCGGGTTACAATGATCTGGTAGTGTGGTTCAATACCATCCATCTTCAGAAGTGCCTTCTCAATTTGGGAGGGGAACACAGCCACCCCCCGGATCTTGAGCATATCATCAGTCCTTCCGGTGATGCGATCCATTTTCACATGGGTCCGGCCACAGGCACATGTCCCGTTTCTAAGACATGTAACGTCTTTGGTTCTAAAACGAATAATGGGCATTCCTTGCCTGGTTAGAGTGGTAAGGACAAGTTCACCCTTCTCCCCCTCAGGGAGGACTTCCAGGGTTTGTGAGTCAATGATTTCTGGATAGAAATGGTCTTCCATCACATGTAAACCATCCTGTTCTGAGCATTCCAGAGCCACTCCAGGTCCTATAATCTCAGTTAGTCCATAAATGTTATATGCCGGGGCATTAAAGCGGTTTTGAATTTCCTGCCTCATTTCTTCTGTCCACATTTCTGCTCCAAACCCGATTGATTTTAATTTAAGGTCTTCCTTGGTTAAACCTTCCTCTTCAGCCACTTCTGCCAGGTAAAGGCCATAGGAGGGGGTGAAGATTAAAACAGTAGTTCCGAAATCCTTCATTATCTCGATCTGTCGTCTTGTCTGTCCGGTGGAGATGGGAATAACTGTGGCTCCAATATTCTGGGCACCATAATGCACTCCGAAACCACCGGTGAATAGGCCGTAACCATGGGTGTTCTGTATTATATCATCTTCAGTGAGTCCGAACATGGTCAAACCCCGGGCCATGACCTCGCTCCAGATCTGGATATCTTCCCTGGTGTAACCGGATACTGTGGGTTTCCCGGTGGTTCCAGAGGAGGTGTGTACCTCTACTATCTCCCTATGGGGCACTGCAAACATTCCAAAAGGATACGCTGCACGAAGATCATCTTTGGTAGTTAAAGGAAGCTTTTTGATGTCATCTAATGTTTTAATATCCTTTGGTTTAACTCCTTCTTCATCAAAACGTTTCCTGTAATAAGGAACATTTTCATAGGCCCTTTTAACCACATCCTGCAGTCTTTCCAGTTGCAGTTCTTCTATTTCTTCTCGAGACGCACATTCGATTTTCTCATTCCAGATCATATTCAATCTCCTGGCCATTAATTAAATTAAGAATCACTTTTCAACTTTTTCTATTACATGGAAACTGTTTATCACTTTATCCATCTCATTTTTATATTCCAGAAGCGGATCATCAAATACGAAAATTAAGAAATATGCTGTATTATTCTTTTTGAAAGCTATTCCTCTGGTTGTGAAAACAGTATCTCCTGGTTTGTAGTTTGCTTCAAGTTCATAGGCCGTGGTGTTATCAATGGTCAGATCACCTTCATAGTAGATCATCCCATTTTTTAGAATATTAGACCTCCAAGCTGCTACCAGATAGGTGAAGTTTTGCAGCCCTAAATCCTGTTTAAAGATGGTAAAACTATTATTTTCATTTTTTGAAACAGTTACTATGAATTTGTACTGATTAGTGCTGTTACCAGTGCGGGTAACATTCCAACCCTCTGGATAGTCAAAAGATATGTTTCCATCTGAATAATGATTTTGGAAAGTAGTGAAATTGTTGGTAGTATTGTTGGTGAAGTTGTTAGGTCTATCAGCAGCAGACCAAACAGCAATGGAAATTATTATAATTATTAAAATTGCAAGGCCAACCAGGCTTAATAATGGCCTTTCACTCACAATCTGTTTAGCATTTTTTAGAAGATCTACTTTGGATTCTGTTTTCTTTTCAGTATCAGGAGTTCTCAGTTTCAGAGGCCCATCATTTTTATTTGCATCTTCCTTTGTCTTTGATTTAAGGGAAGTAACTTTATTTTTAATGCCAGTTTCTGGTTTATTAATTTTAAGAGAACCTAACTTTTCCTTAATAAGGTTGATGTTTAGTTTTTCTAATTTAAGAGAACCTTCCTTCTCCTGTTTACTAGTTCCTGGCTTTCTCAGTTTTGGGGGGATTTTTTCGCTCAAAAAATTCACACTCTCAAGTGATTCCCTTTTATCTTATTTGATTTAAAGGTAATTTAACCCTATCTAAAACCATATTTAACCTAGTAGATATGAGAGCATTTGATCCCAAGCATTATTTAAATTTGTAGATAAGTAACAACCCTAAATCTTTTTATCATATCTTATTTATTGTTTATATTAAAAAATTCGTTAGTTATTTATAATCTTCTTTCCCTCATTAATCATTGTTAATAATGATAAACTTTTAACAAGGAGGTTGTGATTTCATGGATTTACTGATACTGAGTCTTGTTGTTTTGATTTATATCATGATAACTGGTTATGTGGGATATGTGGCCTGGCGCAGAACAAAAAGTGCAGATGATTATCTGGTTGCAGGTAGAAAAACACATCCCTTCATAATGGCCCTGAGTTATGGGGCCACATTCATCAGCACTGCAGCTATTGTGGGATTTGGTGGGGTAGCTGCTAACTATGGTATGGGTATACTCTGGCTGGTCTTTTTAAATATCATTGTCGGAATATTCATCGCCTTCGTATTCTTTGGAAAACGTACACGTAAAATGGGACACAATTTGGGTGCTTTAACCTTTCCTGAATTTTTATCCAAACGTTTTGACAGTCGATTCATACAGTTCTTCTCCGGTGCAGTGATATTCATTGGGATGCCACTTTATGCTTCGGTAGTATTGATCGGAATGGCCCGATTTGTGGAGACCACCTTACAAGTGGATTATAACATAGCATTAGTTGTGATGGCGGTCATTGTGGCCTTATATGTTATTTTTGGCGGTATAAGGGGTGTGATGTACACCGATGCCCTGCAGGGAAGTATAATGTTTTTTGGTATGATATTTTTACTCATTGCCATCTACTGGATACTAGGTGGAGTGACTGATGCCAACCAAGCCCTAACCAACCTGGTGAATGTGGTACCTGCCAATGCAACAGCAGCGGCCAAATCCACAGGATTCACAGGATGGACATCCATGCCCGCCATGGGAAGCCCATTCTGGTGGACACTGGTCTCTAGCCTAATTTTGGGGGTGGGTATCGGTGTTTTATCCCAACCACAACTGGTAGTCAGATTTATGACTGTCAAATCAAACAAGGAATTAAACAGAGGAGTACTAATCGGAGGATTATTTATATTTGTGATCACCTTCGGTGCCTATGTGGTAGGTGCACTTTCCAATGTCTATTTCTTCCAGACAACAGGACAGACTGCAGTGCAGGTGGCAGGAGGTAATTTGGACAAGGTTATCCCTGCATTTATCACTGCAGCAATGCCTTTATGGTTCACATACCTTTTTATGGTAACCCTTTTATCCGCAGCCATGTCCACACTATCAGCACAGTTCCATGTGCAGGGAACTGCCTTGGGAAGAGATGTATACGAGACTGTACTTCAAAAAACAGGAGGATCCTCAGTAAGGGTGGCTAGAATGGGAATAGTTATAGCCGTGGTTATTGCAGTTATTCTGGGATTCATCTTACCAGCCAGTATAGTGGCCGTAGGAACTGCTATATGGTTTGGGATAACTGCAGCAGCATTCCTGGCAATTTATGTGGCAGCTCTATACTGGAAACGTGCTACAAGAGAAGGGGCAATTGCAGGATTAGTATCAGGAGCAGTTGTAAGCCTCATATGGTTAGTATTCGGCTTTAAAAAATCTGCAGAAGCTTTAGGAGTTTCCAAAGCTTTAATAGGACAAACCACGATTATAACCACGTTGCCCTGGCCCACAGTGGATCCCATGATTGTAGCCCTTCCCGTGGCCATATTGATGACTATAGTGGTCAGTTTGCTCACCAAACCTCCTGAAAAGGAATTCCTGGATAAGTGTTTTGAGGGAGTTGATGGCTAGGGATAATTATCCCTTTTAAAAGGGGAATAACACTAGATTATTCCCTATCTTAGATTTTTATGAAAATTAGTGTATTTCCATTTGAAAAAAATAAAATAAATAGCTGGGATGAAATCTTCCGAAATCCATGTCCGGTCAGTTTATATACTTTCAAAACAGGTTCTGTGTTCATAAACAGGAAGGGTGCCCTTAATCCTCATCATCCCCATGACAGATTAGTAACTGATGAGAAATTAGAGGTACCAATACTGGTTCACTGGATTCATCATGAAGAGATGGGTGATTTTCTTTTAGATGCCGGTTTGGACAGCTCATATATCAATGATCCAAAAGGAGGTTTAAGGGGATCTTCAGTTGATGAATTTCAACTGGAAATGCATGAAAATATTTCCTATCACATATCAAAACATAATATAAATCTTCAAATGGTATTTTTAAGCCATCTTCACCCAGACCATGCAGCTGGAGTTAGAGAACTTCCCAAAAACATCCCCTACGTTATAAGTAAAGGAGAATATCAGGAATATCACCCTGAGATCCATGGTGATTTTTTGGAAGGACTGGAAGAATTACATGAAATTGATTTCTCTAAGGCCTCTGAAATTCCACCCTTTGATCATTGCGTAGATATTCTGGGGGATGGATCATTGTGGGCTATTTTAACTCCAGGACACACACCCTCACACATCTCTTTTCTAACAAATGGCTTGGAGGGGCCTATTTTTTTAACCATGGATGCTAGTTTCATACATGAAAACCTGGAATGCGGTGTTGCACCCTCTGATTACACATGGGACGTGGAAAAGGCACAAGAAACACTGGAGAAAATAATTGAATTTTTAAAGAGGTATCCTCAGGTGAGGGTGGGTGCGGGTCATGATGTTTTAAAATAAAATCATTTTAAGATTGCTTGAAAAATTAATTACAAGATTCATATCACTCTTTTTATTAAAGATAGATATTTTTTAACCTTTTTATAAAATTCAAAACCGATAATATAGGAAAAAAATAAGTATGAGGGGAATCTAATTCTTACCACTGGATGGCATATCTTGGACATTAAAGTTTCAACAGGGACTTATAAATAGACTTAAATCAAATAAATACATTTAGATTGATTAATTTAAAAAGAGGGGGATTTTCATGCTGAAAAATAGAAACTTATTGATAGGTCTTTTTGTAATAATCCTGGGGATTATGGTCATGGTATTTCCATTGATAGGTGTATTTGCTGCCAGTATTATTGATGGTATCATTTGTTTACTAATTAGCTTATGGATAATTTTACACGGTATTCAGGGTTGGAAAGTTAACAGGACAAGTTCTTCTGCCTTTTTAGTTTTAGGCATAATAGGGTTCACAATTGGATTTTTAATTATAGGTAATATTAATTTATACAGCTTTTTCTTTGGAATAACATTTTACCTGGCAGGGTTAATTCTTTTAATAGTAGGTATATTATTTATTTTAATGGGAGAAGACCGCAACATGAAACTTATAGGAGTTCTAGGGGTGATAGTTGGTATTCTATCTATTATTTTAGGCTATTATTCCATGAATCCTTTTTTCGTGGCGCTGGTCATTGGTTTTTTCCTCATTGTCTATGGGATACTAAAAATCATGAATAAGGTCTAATGGTTTTCTTTTTTATCATATAAACTAAGCAGGAGCTATATTTAATGGAAAGATATGTTAGATGCCAGTCTCAATATCAGGAAAATTAGGTTCAAAAAAAAGGATGGTGGGTCTATTTTTTATTTACCTTCGTGAAATTGCCCTTGGCAGATAAGCTGTAGCGGGTTATTGTTTGATTTTTTTTGGTTGGTCATATGGACAAAAATAACACAAATAAGATTTCTGATGATTCAGAGGAAGAAAAAAAGCTGAAGGACAAAATGGATAAACAGCTTTCTCCACGAAGATCTTTATTTCGAATTGTAATCGCTATTCTGGCTTTTCTATGGTTTTTGGCTGGTGGTTCTGCTCAAACTGTTTTATCTTTATCTGGTGGGGGATTGGGATTAGTGGGTGTTGTTTCTTTTCTAATAAGAAATCCAGTTTCATTTTTAATAATAGGGTTCATACAAGTGGCACTGGGCCTAATTTTTTATTTCTTTTTCTTTTCTTATTATTTCATGATAATATTCCATTTTATTTGGTCTATTAGATGGTTTTACGGTTATAAGATGTATCGAAAATTAAAAAGATAGCAATCAGTGATTATAATTTTTACTAATTTTGTTCTTTGAATCATTTTCAAATAATCTACAACATGAGCATCTGAACTTTTAAAATTTTTAAATTTTTTCAAAAGATCAATTTTCCTTTTATCTAAGAACTTCTGCACTAGGGCTGAGTTAAATAAGGTCTTAATTCCATAATAAGGTCCTATTCAAAAAAACCCGAATTAAAGGTTTTAAAACATTTTTGTATTCAAATTTTCGCTTTTTTAGAGCAATCAAGATTTTTATAATGTGCTAGAATTTAGTTTATAAAAAATTTAGTTTATAATAAACTATTGGAATATATTATTCATTGAAACGTGGTTTATAATTTAATTCAGCAAATTTAATGGTAAATTTTGTCCCATGACCACTATCAAGTTTTATTTCTCCATCTAACTGCCTAACTAAACTGTTAACCAACTGCAATCCTAAAGATTTCGTATTTTTAAAATCAATCGTTTTAGGAAAACCTATTCCATTATCTGCAATTATTAATTCAAATTTCTCACTTTTGGATTGGAGGGATACCACTATTTTACCTTTCATCCCAGGGGTGAATGCGTATTTGAGACTGTTAGATACAAGTTCATTTATAATAAGTCCGCAGGGAATGGCAGTTTCCATATTAAATGTTATATTTTCAATATCAATTATAGATTCAACTTCACCTTCTTTAATTGCATAGGAATAAAATAAATCACTTATTAAATTTTTAACATATCCTGGAACATTTATTTTAGTCAAATCCCTAGATTGATACAGTTTTTCATGCACCATTGCCATAGATTTAACCCGGTTTTGACTCTCCACCAGAACATTAACAGTTTCCTGTTCCTCAACGTATCCTTTTTGAAGGTTCAGCAGGCTAGAAATAATTTGCATATTATTCTTGACCCTATGATGAACCTCCTTTAGTAGGACTTCTTTTTCATGTAAGGATTCCTTCATTTTATTTTCAACTATCTTCCGATCTGTAATATCTCTACAGATAACTAAAATGAACGATAAGGTATTATTTTTTTTAATACTTGTTATTTTAATTTCAATCCACCGAATATTTCCATTTTTATCATAAATTAGGGATTCGTATGGTTTAACATCATCACCATTTAAAAACTTAGTAAACATGGAAGCATTGCACTTTAATTCTTCTGGAGGGAAAATTTTTAACTCCATGAAGTGTTTCCCTACAATTTCTTCTTTTGATAAACCAGTTATCTGTTTAGCAGCATTATTAACCTCCAGAATAATGCCCTTTAAGTTCAGGAGGATGGTATAATCAGGATCTGATTCAAAAAGGGTTCTGTATTTATCCTCACTTTCCTTTAATGCTTCTTCTGCTTTTTTTCGTTCAGTTATATCTCTAGTGATTCCAGAGATTCCGATAATATTTCCATTGTAGTCATGGAGGGGGTTTAAAACCACCTCATAGTCATGAATTTTACCATCAGGCATGATAGATGTGGTAAGAGAGGTAACAGTGGAGTTTGTTCTGTAAACTTTCTGGTGTAATTGATTCCATTCCTGGCACTGATCTTGGGGGAAACCGAGCTCTTCATGGGTTTTGCCAATAATTTCATCTTCTGAAATCATCATACTATCACAAAGACTTTTATTGGCACTGACAAATCTACCCTGCCGGTCATAACTGTAGATGAAATCATGACTGGAGTCGATAATCAGACGAAGCTGTTCTTCACTACGCCTCACAGTTTCCTGTGCGTTTTTACTGGCAGTGATATCGATAATACTTCCCTGAAGATAAGATAAATCTCCTTTTTCATCCCTAACTGCCCGGACATTGATCTTAATCCATATTACTGAACCATCCTTTTTTTTAATTTCCGTCTGGAAATCATTAACCTCGTCTTGATGCTTCAAAAGTTCAATTAAATTCTCACGATCTTGGGGGTGAACATAAAGATCTTTAATATTAGTAACAGAGCCAATCATTTCCTTTGGAGAATCAAATCCTGCTATTCTGGCAAATGAAGGGTTAACACTAACGTATCTTCCTTCAGGTGTGCTCTGAAATATTCCTTCTATGGAATTTTCAAAAATACTTCTGTAATTTTCCTCAGATTTTTTTAACAGCTCTTCTGCATTTTTTTGTTCTGTGATATCTTCTATGAAACCTTCAATGAATAAATCTTCATCTTCAATAACACACAAACCCCTTTCCCTAACCCATTTAATCTCATTACTAAAAGTTCTTATTCGGTAGCTGGTTTCATAGGGCTGATTTTTTCCAATTGCATCCTGGACTGTGCTCCATACGTGGTCACGGTCTTCCTCAAAAATCAGTTCCTTGTATGCTATTATTGAATTATTAATAAGTTCGGAGGGTTTATAACCTGTGATTTCTTCACATTGGTGACTAACAAATTCCATAGTCCAGTTTTTATCATACCTGCAGCGATATGCCATTCCCGGTAAGTTAGAAATCAGATTAGTCCAACGCTGGTCACGCTTCCTATAAGCTTCTTCCGTTTTTTTAAGTTCAGTTACATCTTCTAAGATAAGGGTGATCCCTTTAATTTCGTTATTTTCTTTAAGGGGGCTGTAATGGAGAATTACGGTTTTTTCATTGTTTTTTCTATCGGTAAAATTCCATTGGATTTTTCCCAAACTTCTGCCATGGATAACGTCTTCAAAGGCAGATAAAACTTCTTCTGGATTTATTTTTATGAGTGGGGCAATATTAATCAAAGATTTCCCTACCAATTCATCTTTCTCAAAACCAGTTAACTCTAATGCTTTTTGATTAGCTTCAGATACAAAACCCTTATGATCTAAAAGTATTATGGCCTCCCCTGCTGTTTCAATCACTGATCTGTATTTCTTTTCAGATTCCTCTAGACTTTTTTCCATTTTTTTCCGATGGGTTATGTCTCTTAAAATACCATCTGCATACCATTCCCCTTCTTGTTTGTAGGTAGCCATGGAATGATCATGCACCCATATCCATTTACCGTCTTTTCTTTTGATCCTGTATTCAATGTCAAATAATTCATTTTTGGTGAAAAGATTTTCAAAGGACCTTTTTACCATTTCAATATCTTCAGGGTGTATCCTTCCAAAAAATAGTGAATTACCTCCAGCATATATTTCTTCAGGAGTATAACCGTAGATCTTTTCTATTGAAGAACTGATGAATGTTGTTTCACCACTAGGGGAGGTGGTCCACACCACATCGGGAATGTTATTCAGTAAGGATCGGTATTTTTCTTCACTTACCCTAAGTTCTAATTCTGGTTTTTTTAGAGAACTAATATCCTGACAAAATATATTAAATCCATTTTTATAGGCAAAAACACGGATTTGGTACCATTTATCAGAATTAGGGGTATTAAAATGAGATTCAAATTCAAAACTTCTTTTTTGGTGTAATAATTGGAGTTTGTCCTGAAAAATATCGTTTTCACAGTTTTTAAAAGCTTTTAAAATATCCTTACCAATAAAATCTTCCTTTAAAACTCCAAAGAACTTTTCAGCAGCGTTATTAACATAATTAACTCTAAAATTCGGGTCAACTGATAAAAAAATATCACTGATCCCTTCAAAAACTTCTTCAGTTAAGTTGTTTTTTTGATTATAAGACACTGTTAACCCTCAATTGAAATAGTCAACTGATACATTATCTGGGTTTATTTATATTTACTTTTTTTTAAGGTAGAGTATGTCTAATATTAAGATATTGCGGAAAAAAGTAAGGAAATTGGAGGTTGAATTCAAAAAAAGAGAAATTTTAGCTATAATTTTATTTATTGGCAAACTCATTAACACTAATAATTTTCATAGTAGTAAAAGCTTAAATCTAATTAATATAAATTAATTGGTTTAGAAATAATGTATTCGGTGAAGGATTTTATACAATTTAATTGTAGATATAACTGTGATAATTATGGAAGGTTTACTTTGGTGGCTGATTGCTGGGACTAGAGGTGGTATAAATCGAGCCAGACTTATCAATGAATTGAAAAACCGTCCATATAATGCTAATCAACTGGCAAATATTCTTGATTTAGATTATAAGACGGTTAAACATCATTTAAATGTTTTGGATAAGAACAATATTGTGGTTATGTGTGGTGAGGGGCAATATGGGACTGTTTACATGCTTTCAGATACCATGGAAGAGAACTTCGATTCTTTCAAGAAGATCTGGAAGGAATCTGGAAAGAAATAATTAAAATAATATTGAATTGGAGTTTTATATTGGAGTGGACAGTATGTTAAGATATATAGGCATGGCAGTGGCATTAGCCAATATCTCAATAATAGTAATTTTACTTTCAATTTACTGGAAAAATTATAGTAAATGGAAATCTGAATACACCTTGGGACTTTTAATATTTGGAACTTTTTTACTTATCCAGAATCTACTTTCAATGGGGTTTTTAGCACCACCTCCACCACCAGAACCTTCAGGAGGAGGTTTAGGAAATGAATATTCCCTCTTACTGATTAATATAAGTCAGTTAGTAGCACTGGCTGCGCTTTTAAAAATCAGTTGGAAATAATAACATGAAATAACCGCAAAACACAACTTTTTTTTATTTTTAGTTCTTTTTAATTATTTTTTTATCTTAATCATAATGAAAATCTATTTAATCAATTTCACCCTCACTCAAATTTATTTTTTTGAATTAATGCTAATACAATTTTATTTTGACTTTTTTAAGTTTTTATTAAATGTTGTGAATTTACCTTAATAATTTGCTTTTTTGACCAGTTTATGGCTTCACGATCTTTTTAACAGAATGATCTATTCTTGAAATTGGGAAAGATTTGGGTATAGGCTGTATTGAACCGGTAAAAATTCGGTTTAATCTGGGAAAAACTACTTTTATGCATTAATTCTAGAAAAAAACATCAAAAGGATTTAAAGATGCTGTAATGTTCCGAACAGGATGTTTTTTAATAAAATGAATCATCGTAAAAGGAATTTTCATACACAAAATTTTTAAGAAAATGTGTTGATCTGATTCATTTTCATTCCCATGGTTTTTTATATTAACCCTAGAAAATGGCCAGATAAGGAAAATTAGATACAATTACTCATTAAACAAAAAAAATTAAAAAATACAAATTCTATGCAAAAAAGGTTGATATGATGGATATAGCAAATTATAAGGTTATTGCATCTCTTTCAGGGGTTGATATTATAAAATTCTTTAAAGAGAAATACTGGTTAATCATATTGATAGCCATTTTCTTATTCTCATTTGCACTTGATATATTCGTTTTAACCCGATATTCCTTCTCATATGGTATTGATGGTGCATTTTACGATATACAAATACGCAATATAATGCAATACGGATTTCCAATGAGTAACGATCCTCCATTGGCGTATTATTTACTCGCACCATTTGCATTTCTTTCTGGAAACTCATTTTTAGGAATCAAAATTGGAATGTCCCTAATAGGTTCACTGCTTGCTTTTCCAGCATTCAAGCTCACAGAATTGTATAGAAGGGAAAAAAATGGGAAAATCTTAGGATCAAGGATACCAGCACTTCTAAGTGCTTTCATGGTGACAATTAATGTAAACTATTTTGCCCTAATAGGAAATTACATGCAGAACCTGGTAGGGGTTCTTTTCCTATCGATATTCTTTTATTATGTCATTAAATGGTTTGAAGACATTGAAAATTGGAAAAAATACGGAGCCTTAACTATCTTATTCTTAGGTATAAACTTATTAACGCATATTTACACAGGAGCCCTGGCTGTAACCATTTTCTTTTCCCTGTTAATCTTCAGCATTGTCTTAAAAACATATAATACTCGCAAATTACCCCTCTTCGACCTGAAAATATTGGGTTTATTAAGTTTATTAATACTGGGCTGTTTTATTATCCTATTCGTGGCATATCCAGTGATGTACACCAAGTATGGAACTGTTCTATCCTTTTTAAATTCCTCTTCTACAATCACAACTGGTGGTCATGGAATGAGTAGTCCGGTTAATGGCATGATATTTTGCAGTTTACCTTACCTATTGGGAGTTGCAGCTTCTCTATTAATACTTTACCGGGGATTAAAAGAAATAATCTCAAATGAATCCCAGATTAATAATTCTTCACAGATGAAAATCAATATAAATACACTCTTAGCATGGGTTTATATTTCCTTTGCTGCTGTTGTGACTGTATTAGCTGTCATGCCAGCATCCGATTATCAGTCAAGGTTCTTGTTAATTGCCTTTTTACCCCTAGGGCTGATAATTCCAATAGGACTAAAATTTATGGAAACAGAATTTCTAGCCAGATATCCTTCTAAAAAGCTACCAACAACTCTCTTAGTAATTGGAATAGCAATAATATTTGCTTTTTCCAGTTTCTACACAGCTTCACAATCTTTCAACAATCTGGGCCCTACCATCACCACAGATGAGTATAATGATCTGGTTAAAATTAGGGCAAGCTTTGTCAACAACAGTGATGAAAATATAGTCATTTTAGCATCAGACTTCCAGACCAAATACTGGGTGGAGTATATTTTAGGTGACTTAGGTCAAGGTAAAAATGTAAATGTTGTTGAAAACATTAATGGAGTCCAAGAAAAGTATCAAAATAGCACCTTATATGCAATAAGTTCTCTAAATACTCAAACATCTTCTATAAAGACCTTTAACACAGCTTCAGGAACTTCAACACTAAATCAGGGGAATATAGTATCCAATTCAGGAAATACAATATCAAATCAGGGCAACATGCCATCAGATCCCATGAATGCAGGATCAAACCCTGGAAATAGGGTAAGGAATATGGGAGGTGGGGGCATGGACAACAGTTATGATCTAAGTTTCCTCCTCCCCTATGGACCTCCCCTTTTACCTAATTCGTGGGATAGTATATTGATAAATAATAGAGGCTCAACTGCCATGCAAAATCCACTAAACAGAGACAATCAGCATCCTGAAAAAAATAACAACACCACAAATAGATCTCCTGGAAACATGACCTCTAATGCTGCACCTCCTGAAAATATGGCTTCTAACAATATACAACCTGATGGGGGCATGCCTGGAAGTAGAAACCAGACTCAGGGAGCTCCTATAAATAATATCGGATCAGGTTCTGATGGGGAATCATTAAAATTTTTAGAATCATTGACTAGTTCAGGAACCACCATCTACAGCGGAAAATATTTCAAAATAATCAAGATAAAACTGTGAAATAAAAGTTGGATGTGTTGTGAAGATTAATGTTGTGCTTTAAGGAAGGATAACAATTATGGAAAAAAAGGTATGTTATGATAAAATAGAAAATTAAGAATATAGGCAACTTTAACATTTTTTTAAATATTCTTTTTTATCTCTTTTTAAAGTCTAAAATGGTTCTCACCATTGGCATTTCTAGATTTATATCCACTGAAATAGGAGGGCCTTCATCCAAGTACATTGAGGTCAGAACATACTTTTCAGATGTTGATTGGTTTGATTTTCCAATGATTTTAAGGATGAATGTATCCTTTTCACTATTTTCAAAAAAATCTTTAACTTTTCCAGAATCCTGGCCTATGACCCGCAATATTATCATAAGATGATTATCATTGGACCAATGAAAGTCTTTAATAAACTCTTCAGGGATGGTAATTTCATCTATTGCAGGTTTTACTTTTTCAAAAGTTATTGCTTCGGGTATATTTTCCATAAAAAATCCTCCATGTCTACATCATCCAGTTCCTTGATAATTAACACCTTTATGATAATAAATTCCTCTAAGTATTTAGTATATTCTTAAGATTCCAATCATTTTCCAATTGTATCTTTATGATTTGCATGTTTAATCTATCCATCTTAAACTGAATCTATTCACAAAATGGGAATCCTTTCATCTTTCTACAAATTTTAGAAGATTTCATTATACTTTACTTTTTATTAACTTGCTCAAAAACCATGTTATGGGGAATGAATAGCTTCTTTTATATTTAAAAACATATATTCTTCTGTTTTTCCAACGAATTCCTAGAATTAGCTCTTTAATTGGAATTTGAAACATTGACAGGGGAATATTAAGGAAATTGTAATAGTTATATATTTTTTCTATGTATTTTAATTGAATATCCTCATTTCATCTATTATTAACCCATTGGGAATGTTAGGTTCGAGCTTGACAAGTAAATCGATAATAATATATAAAAAGTAGTTGTTCATTAATTATAATGATAAATAGATTGTGGTAAGGAGGTGAGAACTTGGTTCTGGGGATAAATGATCCATGGATTTGGGGTGCATATATTGGATGCATTCTAGCAACTCTTCTTTGTGTTGTTTATGGAGTATTAAATTGGAATAAAGGCGGCGAAGATGAAGAAGAGCAAGTAAAAGAAGAAGTGGAGTGGCATAAAAAGGAAAAAGAAATGCAAGAGAAAGAATTGGGTCTCTGGGATGAAGAAGATGCATAATAATCTACATTTCATAAAGATATAGGTTGTGGATTAAATGAATGATTTATTGATATTAAGTATAGTAGTTTTAATATACCTATTTATAACTGGCTACGTGGGATACGTGGCCTGGCGGCGTACCAAGACTGCTGATGATTATATGGTGGCGGGAAGGGAAACTCATCCTGTCATAATGGCTTTAAGTTACGGTGCAACTTTCATCAGCACAGCAGCTATAGTAGGTTTTGGGGGAACAGCAGGAGTTTATGGAATGGGTCTTTTATGGTTGACATTCCTGAACATTCTGGTGGGTATTTTCATAGCATTCGTATTTTTTGGAAAACGTACCCGAAAAATGGGACACAATTTAGGCGCCCTAACTTTTCCTGAATTTTTATCCAAACGTTTTGATAGCAGATTCATACAGTATTTCAGTGGTTTGGTAATATTCTTCGGAATGACATTGTATGCATCTGTGGTTTTAATTGGTATGGCTAGATTTGCTGAAACAACTCTGAGTATAGATTACAATATAGCTTTAATTGTACTGGCAGTTATTGTGGCATTATACGTTATTTTCGGAGGAATAAGGGGTGTGATGTACACTGATGCTGTTCAGGGAACTATAATGTTTGTGGGAATGGCAATATTACTGGTATCCACCTACTGGATGTTAGGAGGCGTAGTTAATGCCAATCAAGCTCTCACTAACCTAGTTAACATGGTACCGGCCAATGCCACAGCAACGGCAACTGCCACAGGATTCACAGGATGGACCTCCATGCCGGCATTGGGAAGTCCCTTCTGGTGGACACTGGTCAGCACACTTATCTTGGGTGTAGGAATAGGAGTTCTATCTCAACCACAGCTTGTAGTAAGGTTCATGACTGTAAAATCAAACCGAGAACTAAACAGAGCTGTTTTAGTGGGCGGAATATTCATACTAATGATGACCGGCACTGCATTCATAGTTGGTGCATTATCCAATGTATATTTCTTTGACACTGTGGGGAAATTGTCTGTGCAGGTTGTAGGGGGAAATGCAGATAAAATAATACCTGCTTTCATCACAGCAGCTATGCCCTTATGGTTTGCATACCTTTTCATGATAACCCTTTTATCTGCGGCAATGTCAACCCTAAGTGCTCAGGTTCATGTACAGGGAACTGCTCTTGGTAGAGACATCTATGAAACAATTGCCCGGAAAAAAGGAGGAGCTTCGGTAATGGTTGCTCGGATGGGAATAGCCATTGCCATGATAATTGCAGTCATTATGGGGTTCATATTACCGGCAAATATTATTGCAGTGGGAACTTCCATGTGGTTCTCCATAACCGCAGCAGCATTCCTCTCCATGTACGTATTCGCCCTCTTCTGGAAAGGCTGTACCAAAGCTGGAGCCATATCTGGACTGGTAGTTGGAACTATTATCAGTTTATTCTGGCTGGTATTTGAATACAAAAAATCAGCAGAAGCCCTGGGAATTGCAAAAGCCATTACCGGAAGTGCAATGGTTATTCCAGGCATGCCATGGCCTACCGTAGACCCCATTGTAATTGCATTACCAATTGCTTTTGTGGTCACAATAGTGGTAAGCCTTCTAACCAAAAAACCCAGCAAGGAACACATGGAAAAATGTTTCCAAGGAGTAGAATAATTCTACTCTATTTCCCTTTTTTTTAAATTAAGGCATAATTAGGCGTATTTTTAAATATTAAATTTCAATTCCTATTTATAGAAGATTCACATCATTTATTTCTAAATCATGTTCATAATCTCTGAAACTATAAGTATAACTTGAAACTTAAATTTATAACAAGAACATAGGATTAAGTTAATTTATTAAATTTTTACTTCCTTTAGGTTAAGTTTTGTTTGCATGTGATTTGTAAATGGTGATAATATGAGAGTAGTACAAGAAATCGTGGGAAAAGAGGTTTTAGATAGTTCAGCAGTTATAATTGGAAAAGTAAAGGATGTTGAAGTAAATCTGGAGACCAATGAAATCCAAGCTTTCGTTGTGGGTAAAGGAGGTATTTCAGAGGGATTAGGACTATCCAAAGGTGAAACCATCGTTCCTTGTGATATGGTGAGTAAAATTGGGGATAAAATCCTTCTTAAAAGCCGAGATGAAACTACAACTTACGAGTTCTAATCAATTTCATTTTTTTAGCCAATTCTTTATTTATTAAAAAAATTACTGGATTCAATCCATTAAGAATCGAATATTTCAATTAAACACTTGGTTACTCTAGTTAAATATTAAATATTGTTTTATCTAATAACCAGAAATCTTTCATTAAGATTCATTAAGAAAGCAATTACAATAAGGTGTTTGGTGGTGGAAGTCCGAGGTATATGTAATATCTGCGGTCAACCGGGTAAAATGTACACCTGTTCAATGTGTGGTGCATTAGTTTGTGGCAGGTGTTTCCAGCTAAATCAGGGAATATGTAAACGCTGCCAGAAGGGTCTAAAGTTTCATAAAAAAGATAATTCATATTATTAGTGTTATTCATTAGATAATATCAACAATTTATAGACTTAAATACATTCAAATTCTAGTCATCCAAAATTCTACTGACTCTGTTAATCTACTGATCTCTTAAAAAACTGATTAAATGTTATATCTAAAATATATTTAAAAAAAATATTCAGTTTTATAAAGGAATGATGTTAATGTCAATAAAATCGGAAAAAAACCTTCTAATTAACTTATTAAAGGATAATCAAGTTATCAAACTGGGTAAATTCACCCTATCATCCGGCAAAGAAAGCGATTACTATGTGGATATGAAAAAGGCTATTACTGAACCCCGCATCCTATCCCAGATTGCAAAGATCATCTCTGATCTCATAAAGGAGGATGAAATCGATAGGATAGCCGGACCTGCCCTGGGAGCTGTTCCCATTGCAACTGCTGTGGCACTCCACTCTGAAATCCCAATGCTCATGATAAGAAAGGCCCAGAAAGATTACGGGACTTCAAAACTCATTGAAGGGGAACTTAAAGACGGTGATAAGGTTATTGTAGTGGAAGACGTTACCACCACTGGAAATTCCCTACTGAAAGCAGTTAAAGCGGTTTTAGATAATGGTGGTGTGGTGGAAAGAACCTTTGTGGTAGTTGATCGGGAGGAAGGTGCAGTGGAAAAGTTAAAAGAGGAAGGATTGCTTCTGGAACCATTGGTAACCATCAATGATTTTAAATAGCAATCAGTTATTTTAAATAGCAAAGTTATCGTATTAGTGATGCTATTTTTTTTAAATTTTTGTCAAAACTAACTTTATTGTCTTTTATTTTCAATTTATCTTTTCTTTTCAATTAAAATTCCAATTCCGTATTTCAAACTGAAATAACTGATTAAAAACTTAATGATGATTAAAAATTAAAATATATTAACTTTTCACGTGTTTTACCAGGTGTCCCAGTTCTCCTTTAATCAGTTTCATTCCAAGGGTAACTGCATTGGGAGATCCGGGTAATGCCACAAGAATTGTTTCATTCCAGACTCCTGCAGTCGCTCTTGACAATATGGCACCGGTTCCAAGTTCTTTATATGATTCATAACGGAATATTTCACCAAAACCATGCAATTCTTTATTAAATAAGGGATTAATGGTTTCTATGGTAATGTCACGTTTCCCAATTCCAGTACCTCCTGTGCTGATTATGATTTCAGCCCCTTCATCCCTCATTTTATGGATAGTTTTCAGGAGAATCTCTGCATCATCGGGGATAACCTTATAAGATATGATATCATGCTGATCTTTTATTGATTCAATTATAATTCTTCCAGATAAATCCTGTTTCAAATCTGCATAATCCAACACATCTCCCTTATTAGAATTTTTTAATCGTGGAGAATGGGATCTTGAATCACTCAAAGTAATTATCCCCACTTTAACCATTAAAGGGCTTTTTTTTCTGTGTTCTTCCATACTTTTACTCTTCATTAATTCATCCTCTTTTTAAAGCATTCCAGGACTATAATCATTAACTAATTCTAATTAATCAAGGTATAAAGGGATTATGCGGGTCCAATTCGTGATACAAGCACATATTTATAAGATATGATTATTCAAATACAATTTAAAATAATTATTTACATATAAATAAAATATTACAGATCTGAAAATATTTCTAAAAATGTTAACTGTATTAAAATAATATAATCACTATCAAATCACTATCAAGATAAAAGTTCCATTCAATGTTGTAATTTAATAGATAATTCTTTAGATCAGGATATTAAACATATTATTGTGGGGGAGGGTATTAGGTCCAAATCGGAGGCGGTTTTTCGCAGGCGAAAAATTATGAACGGAGTCTAATGTCACCCTCCCTCAACAAATAATTTATTGTTTTAATTACATAAAAAGATTTCCCCGCAGCAGTATGCAGGAATAAAAAACGACTTTAAATACTCAAATAATTCAAAAACGTTAGTATATGTTATATTTTTTAAAAAAATTCTTATAGGTACATTTTATAGTCAAATAAATGCACTTAATCTCATATAATTTTAATGCATAATTTCTGGTGGGTTTTATGAAAGATAAAATATATGTGCTGGATGCTTCAGGAATAATCGGAGGTTTTATATCTCCAAAACATCTTAATATCACCACAAACTCAGTTATATCTGAATTAAAGGATATAAAATCGCAAATTATTGTTGAATCCGCTTTAAAAGATGGTTCACTTGTTATTGGAGAACCTGGTTCCGATTCAATCAGTAAAGTTCAAAGTGCAATTACCACTTCTGGTGATATTTTAAGGTTATCTACAGTTGATAAAGAGTTGGTGGCATTGGCCCTGACACTGGAAAAAAATTATTATCCATTGGTGGTTACTGATGATTACTCCATACAGAATATCCTGAAAATCCTCCAGATTCCCTATTGCAGTGTTTTAACAGAGGGTATAAATGAAGTATATGCTTGGATAAAAATATGCAGGGGTTGTCGGAAAAAATATCCACCGGAATATAAAGAGGATGAATGTGAAATTTGTGGTTCTTCTGTTTACCGTAAAAGAATAAAGAAATAAAAATAAAGAGATGATAAACATTCTAGACGCATTTATATTCAATTAGAACTTCAATCCCCTACAAAAATCTAAGAATATAAAAATAGTAACTTCAAAATACTAAACTGGCCATTTAGAACTCAATTTAAGCATATCACAATCATTTATCACGTCTGTACAATCTTCTGACTTTTCAAGGGTATTAGAGGGTAATTATAAAAACTTGTTAATTCCAAGGTGAAACATGAATCAGATGAAGATTGGTGTGGTGGTACATGGACCTGAAATCGTGGATTCAGGTTATGCCAAAAAAATTATGGATTTATTAGAGGACTATGGGACGGTTCATGCTCGCTTAGGTGGTACTATGGGCAGAACTGCGGTAATTGATGCACACCTGGAAGATAGAATTGATATCAGTAAAAAATTATTTCCCAGCCAATCAGTTGACATATTTAATCAGGAAAAATGTGATGTTATCTTTCTCATAAACTATGGCAAATCCAGTGTAACTGGTCATGCCTTCGGATTCAAAGTATATGCAAATTCCCAGGGTAAGCCGCCTCTCATACAAATGGAAAGGCCAGGAGAAAATGACGGGACAGTCATTGCCTGGAGGCAGGACCTTCAAGAACTGGCAAAAGATATTTCAAAAAAGCTGGGCCTAAAACTAATTTCTCCACAAAACATCAGGAAAAAATTATTTAAAGAAGATCCCTGCCAGGAATTCATCACTGAAGGAACTGAAGGGAATAACAACAGAATATGTAGAAATATTGCAGGAGTATCCCCACATGAGAATATCTTTGTCAACGGGATAGTAATCGGAAAATCCACATCTTCAGAAGTGGCAATAATAGCTGAAAATGGTATAATAACCCAACTTATAGGGGGGAAGATCAAGAAACATGGAGTTGAGAAGCTGGGGGTTGTGGAGCTTGATAAAGCCATAATAAAAACAGGACTCCTACGTAAATCGAAAGTTACACCTCGTATAATAAATTCTATTAAAAATAACCATAAATTCAATATTTCTTTTCTTAACCATGCTGCAGAAGACATTTACAAGTTGAAAAATGCAGATATGGTAGTTACTGTGGGTGATGACACCACTCTAGTCGCTGCGGATATTCTATACCGTTTCAAAGTTCCTATAATCGGTATTACTGATGGAGATTTAGATAAAGTAGTTGAGGAAGGTTTTAAAGCCGAAGGATCGCTGATAGTTGAACTTGAAAGCGGTTTAGATGATTTAGCAGGTGCTAAGATTTTTTCTGAACTCTTTAACAATCAAGAGACCATAGAAATAGAAAATATAGAAAATTTTAAAAGTAAACTCTTACAGATAGTTAGTAGTATAACTAGTAATTACCAGGTCAAAGAATAAGGTTAAAGAATAAGTTTTTGCTGGAGTGAAATGAAGGGAGTGAATCATTAGAGATTCAAACTTAAAGGAATTAAATGAATTTACTTGAATAATGGAAATATTATCAAGAAACAGTTATTCAGAATTGAGTTCTATTTCAAATTATTCCTAAATTCTAATAATAAAATTCTAGATAATATATTCCCTTCCCCTTAATCCACAAATCAATAATAGGGATATTATAACAGAATATTAAACTATAAAGAGGTGCACCCTTGGATTTAAAGCCACTGGTTGATTCTATAAGAAATTTTGAGGGGATTACTCGTAAAAATCTTATTAATGATGTAACTAATCTTCTGGAGGAGACCTATAACATATCTGGAAGAACTATCCTGGGTTTTGGTGATGATGCATCAGCCCTAGAAATAGGTAACGGACAGGTGGTACTTTTAGCTGCCGATGGAATGTGGGGAAAGCTCATGGAAGCAGATCCCTGGTGGGCAGGCTACTGTTCTGTTCTGGTTAATGTAAATGACATCGCGGCCATGGGGGGAATACCCCTGGCAATGACCAATGTTTTAGCCACTCAAGATAAAGACATCTGCAGGCAGATAATTGACGGAATCAATGAGGGGGTGAAAAAATTTGGCGTGCCCATGGTGGGAGGTCATGTTCACCCTGATGCACCCTACAACTCTCTGGATGTTTCAATAACCGGCATCATGGATCGTGATGACCTCATAACCAGCTGTAACGCCCAACCTGGTGAAAAGGTTCTAGTGGCTGTGGATCTGGATGGAAAAATACACCCTAAATTCAAACTCAACTGGGACACCACCACCATGAAAAGCCCAGAACTGGTACAATCACAGATCAAGACCATGAACCAGCTGGCACGAAAGCACCTGGTGAGTTCAGGGAAAGACATCAGCAACCCTGGAACTCTGGGAACTCTGGGAATGTTACTGGAAACATCCAATGTGGGTGCAACAGTGGAGTTAGAATTAATACCCCGAAACCCTGATGTTAACTGGGAGGATTGGCTTAAACTATACCCTGGAGCAGGATTCATCCTCACTGCAAAGGAGGAAAATGTGGAAAGCATCATTGAAATCCTGGAAAAAGTAAACATAACCACAAAAGTGGTGGGCAGTATTATACCAGAAAAAAAACTATACCTAATATCAGGCAGTGAAAAAGAACTCGTTTTTGATTTTGAAAAAGATAAAATCACTGGAATACATGATGAAAACCCAGGAGGGTAATTAATGCGGGTGAAAGTCAATGAAGAAGAAGTAGATCTCGCTGAAGGATCAACCATAAAGGATGCCATCGAGAAAGTGAAAGCACCTTACATATCAGGGTGCGTCCTGGGTCTGATCAAGGGCACAGAAGAAGTTGAAAGGCATGTAAACAAGTACAAGCTCAAAACCAACCAGGGAAGTATCATCATTGAAATACTGGATAATGCCCCGAAAAATCTGGTTGCAATCTGGAAAGATCGCTACAAAGAATTTTCCAAAATGGGAGTACGCTGGACCACCTCCCAGGAAGTGGCAGTAGGCCCTATAAAAACAGATCTTACCCCCAGCAGAGATAAATACAAATACCATAGATGGGATGTTCTTTTCAGCCTATCAGGATTCACTTCAGAAGCAACCCATCTCATATTATCTCTTGGAGAACATGAAGCCACTTACGGAGCTCCAGAAGAAAACAGGGGAGTGTTTGCTCGTATAATTGGGGGGAAAAGAACAGTCCTGAAACTCACTGATGATGATGAAATATTGGAAGTTAAACCTGTACTGGAAAGGGAGAATATTATAAAAAGCTCTGCAATCACTAATCTGGAAACTCTCCTTGAAGAAGGAAACCAGGTATTTACCTATGTGGAAGTAAAACCCAATCCGGACTCTCCACAATCAGTGGAGCACTTCTACGCACTCCAGGAATCAGGTAAAATCAGGGTGGACTATGATTCTAACTCCTTTGTTGGTTTTTATGCATTACAAGGACTGGAAAAAAAAGCTGAAAAAATAGACCAAAGAAAACGAGGAACTATAACTCTACGAAATAAGGGAAAAGGCGTTGGTCGTGTTTACATTTACAGGGAAGACCGGGTTTCCACTCCTTCTCACACTGTACTGGGTAAAGTGGAGAAAGGAATGCAATTACTGGATATGGTCCGTTACAGTGATGAGGTAACCTTCCGAACAATTCCAGGTAGGATAATGACTCTTTCCATGACACAAAAAGAGGCAGAAGAATTTTTAATAGATAAAGGTGTTAAACAGGTTCGTGAAGGTCTCAAAGATGATGATGCAGTGGTTGTAAGACAGGAACCCCATTTTACCATGGATATAATAGCCCAGGGTGAAGTTAAAACATTTGCAATTCCCGAAGAAGACTTGGTTCGCTTGGAATTGGATAACCAGGCACCACGTTCTACTTGGTACTTCCAGAAAATTACCGGACTGCTTGATTCACCAGTCGGATCTCTGGATGTGCATTTCGCCTTCCCAGGGATGAAATTAATGATGTTTAAAGATGTTCCTAAGGAATCTAAAGGATTAATACCAGAAAACACTCCTAAGGATGTGGTTAAAGCAGGACAGATAGGGGTTACCAACATGTCCCGCCGCCATATTGGGATGGTGGGGGTTCGCTTTGAGGATCATAATGAATTCGGACCCACTGGAGAACCATTCCAGGGAACCAACATCATCGGAAGAGTGATAAGAGGACTGGAAAACTTGGAAAAATATAAAGAGGGGGATACCATTTATGTCACCACCAGATAGGCAACAGTCACCAGAGGATAAGGAAGTTTCACCAGGAAACAGCAAAGTTTCATCAATGAATAAGGAAGAGTCACTCGAAACTAATAAAATCTCACCAGAAATTGATAATGGCCAAAAACTTGAAGATAAAGTCACTCGAATGATTGTTCTGGGTCCTAAAGCTCAAATAAGTCAAAGTGAACTGGTTGGAAAACTACACATGCTGGAACTTCCACTCACCATAAAATCAACCTGTTACGGGGCAGTTATACATGGAGAGGAAAAAGTGGTGATGAATGCCATTAACCAGATCCGAAGTCTTGATCCATCAAATATTTTCACCAAAGACAGGGGATTTCCTCCAGGAGATCCTAGAAGGTGCCGTGCTAAAAGAGGAGCAGCCAGGGAAGGATTCCACCAGTTAGAGAAGGAATATGAACTCTTAGAATATGTGTGTGAAGCCCTGGAAAACCCAGAGAAAGTCACTTTAAAAAAACCGGAAAAAGTTTCCCCTGATGAATTTAGAAAAATAGCCCAGGAGTGTGAAAAATGAATATCAATGCATCTTCCACTGGAGAAGAAATAGCACCCATAGCCCTAGCCATACATAAATTAGTAAACGGCCTTCCACTAACCATGCGCACCCTTGAAAGTCCTGGTGTTCGCATTGAAGACGGTGAAGTTATAGACTATAACTACACTGGACCTATTCTGGAAGAAGTTCTTGCAACTGGGGAAATGGCTCAGGTAATTCCTCAAAGTGGGGCATACCAGGGAACACCTGTGATTGTGGTTCCTATCATTGACAAAGGGGAAATAATAGCAGCCATAGGTCTTGTGGACATAACTCAGGGTATTTACAGTGATATAATTGAAATTACAAAGAGACCTGAAGAATTAGACGATTCTAGGAGTGGTTAATAATGAAAATAGCAGTTTTTCCTCCAAACTCCCTGATACTGGCAGACATGGTGGAAAGGAGAGGTCATGAACCACTGGTTATCCAAAAAGAAATCCGTAAGAAGGTTACAGATCCGGAAATAGATTCTCCACCATTTAACATCACCGAAGAAGAGCCAATAAAGGGTCTTAAATATGCTGCTATTGAAGTTCCTTCTGGTGTGAGGGGTAGGATGGCCATATTTGGACCAATTATAGATGAAGCCGATGCAGCTATAATAATGGAAGATGCACCTTACGGATTTGGGTGCATAGGCTGTGCACGTACCAACGAACTTTCCATGTACTTTTTAAGAAAAAGAGGCATACCCGTACTGGAAATCCACTATCCAGAAACCAGGGAAGAAACAATGGAAGTGGTTAACAAGATCAACACCTTCCTGGAAGAATTGGAAAATTCAGATGAAACAGAAGAGTACGAAGAGTCTCTAAAAGTAAAAACTGAGGAGCAAGGGGAGTAATAGTAATGGTTAAAATAGCGCAGATTTCGTGCGGAACCGAGTACAGTGGTGTGCAGAAAGAGATAGAAAAAGCAGCAGCCACCTTTGGAGCAGAAATAATAATCCCTGAAGCAGACCTGGATTACATTGATGAAGCATATAACAAATTCGGTTTCAACGCAGCCAGCAGTAGCATACGCTTAATGATAGCCAGGGCAATGTCTCTGGTGGAAGGAAAATCAGATGCAGATGCTGTTTTCATCGCCACCTGTTTTCGGTGTGCTGAAGGGGCGCTGGTAAGAAATGAGGTAAGGCGTTTCATACAACAGAACACTAACCTTCCTGTGGTTACTTATTCCTTCACTGAACGAACTAAGGCTGATGAACTTTTCATCAGGATGGAAGCACTTTCTACCATTGTAGCACGGAAAAGTTTACTGGCCAGGGAAAAACAGGAAGGTCTTACTCTGGGCATTGATTCCGGTTCCACCACTACTAAAGTGGTTTTAATGGAAAATGATAAGATTATAGGAACTGGTTGGTTGCCAACTACTGATGTTATAGCTACTGCACAGGAAGGAATGAACCAGGCCTTTGAGGGCACAGGATACAAATTCGATGATGTGGAGGGGGTAGGAGTAACTGGATATGGTAGGCTAACCATTGGAAAACACTTGGACGCTGCTCTTATTCAAGAAGAACTCTCTGTAAACTCTAAAGGTGCAGTATATCTCGCTGGACACCAGAGAGGAGAAGCCACAGTCCTGGATATAGGGGGTATGGATAACAAGGTCATCACGGTTAATGATGGAATCCCTGACAACTTCACCATGGGGGGAATATGTGCCGGAGCATCGGGAAGATTCCTGGAAATCACCGCTCGAAGATTAGGTGTTGATATCAGCGAATTAGGTCCCTTGGCTCTTAAGGGAAACTTTAAAAAAGCCTTACTCAACAGTTATTGTATTGTATTTGGAATTCAGGATCTGGTCACATCGTTAGCTGCAGGAGGCACTAAACAAGATGTAGCGGCAGCCGCATGTTACTCTGTAGCTGAACAGGTTTACGAACAGCAATTACAGGAAATAGACGTACGAGAACCTCTAATTCAGGTCGGAGGGACTAGTCTTATAGGTGGATTGGTGGAAGCCGTAAGCACAGTACTGGGTGGTATGGATGTCATTGTACCTGAACACTCTCAACACATTGGAGCTGTAGGAGCTGCTTTACTGGTATCTGGACTGGGAGATAAGAAAGAATTCGGAGCTAAAAAATTATAGGGGATATAAATGCAAGTAGAATGCTACGATGAAAGCGGACAAGAAGTCTACGACATGATTGTCAGGCACATACTCCAGGAAGTACAGATTGTCAGGTCTGTCAAAGATGTTCGAGTATACGTTGATCCCCGCGAGCCAGTGTTTATAATCGCTGTGCAGTACCTCAAAACTTCACCACCAGTGGTTATTGAGGATTTCACTGAATACGAATACGAACCCGAGGCAAATGAGGCATTCATAAGGATCAAAGATGAAAAATACCTCCCCGAACTTCTTAAAAAGCTCTGGGAACTTGAAGGGAGGAATAAGGTACATCAGCCCAGCCGTTTTGAGGTTATAATCGACGACCCTCAGGTTAAATTAGAGGGACTGGTGGTACATGACCCTGAAGAAGATCTTAAAAAGAAGGTTTACGATGCACTGTTTAGAATCATACCCGAAGGGTTTCGGGTTATAGATCATTACTCTGAAGGGAACATTATAGCATTAACCTGTTCTGATGAATACATCAAAGAAGAATACCTGGAAAAAACCAGAGAAATTGTTGAAGATATGAAAAAATAGGAAGTTCCAATCACAATCACCATACTAATCAAGCTATATGTGAATAAATAATTCCTATCATATAAGTCCTATCATTAAATAAAGTCAAGTGATGATTACATTATTCAGTATACGATTATATTATTCAAATAAAATCATATCTAGATGGAGGAATCTGAGTGAATGAATCTAAATTTGCCCATATAACCAGGGCTCATCCATGTTTCAATGAAAAAATGCATGATAAGGTGGGAAGAGTTCATCTGCCCATAGCACCCCGCTGTAACATTCAGTGCAACTTCTGCACCCGTGAAATAAACAAATGTGAACAGCGCCCTGGAGTCTCATCCAGAGTAATGACAGTGGAAGAAGCAGTCACCCATGTGGCCAAGGTCATAAAAGAAATGCCCATAAGTGTGGTGGGAGTAGCAGGACCTGGAGATGCCCTGGCCAACCCAGAAACACTGGAATTTTTCAAAATAATTGACAAAAAATTCCCAGACCTCATTAAATGTATGAGTACCAATGGACTGTTACTGGCAGATATGGCTGAAGAAGTGGCCGCCGCCAATGTAAGCACCATCACCGTGACCGTGAATGCCATTGACCCGGAAATAGGTAAAAAAATATACTCCAGAGCCGTCTATAAAGGTAAAGTCTACGAGGGTGAGGAAGCCTTTAAAATAATCTCCGAGAAACAGCTGGAAGGAATTGAAAAAGTTGCCAAGCTGGGAGTGGTGGTAAAAGTCAACAGCGTACTCATACCTGGCCTTAATGACAAGCATATTGAAGACATAGCCCGGGAAGTGAAAAAACGCGGTGCTAATCTTATGAACGTCATACCACTTATACCCCTCTATAAAATGAAAGACTACCCACGACCCGGTTGTGAGGAACTTTCCAATGTAAGAGACACCGTTGAAGAGATATTACCCGTCTTCCGGGCCTGTACCCAGTGCCGGGCAGATGCCTACGGAGTCCCAGGAAAAGAGGACAAGCACCTGGATATGACTCCAGCCAGCCACTATTAAGGGGTTAATCTCTCTAATCCCTTATTCAATTTCTTAATGAACTTTTAAAAAACTTTGGAACAGGTTAAGAAATAATTGCAGATAGATTTCTAGAATTATTTCAATCTGCAGATTCATTTTTCCTGTTAAAATCTAGTAACAACAGGATGTTAGGACTATGAAAACCATGTACTGGAAGGATGATCTCCTTTATCTCTTAGACCAGACACTGCTCCCCCATGAAATTGAATATATGGTCTGCGGAACGTATATCGATGTTATAAATGCAATCAAAACTATGGTAGTTCGTGGAGCTCCAGCCATAGGTGTGGCAGCAGCTTTTGGAATGGCACTGGCATATCTTGCGGATGTTGATATGGAAAAAGCAGCCTCAGATATGAAAGATGCACGACCCACAGCAGTGAACCTTTTCTGGGCAGTTGACCGAGTAATAGAATCAGATGATCCTGTCAAAGAAGCACTTCTCATCTATGAAGAGGACCGAAAAACCAACCGGCTCATGGGAAAACACGGAGCCACAGTAATAGATGATGGAGATACTATTTTAACCCACTGTAACGCTGGTGCACTGGCATGTGTTGATTACGGCACAGCTCTGGGAGTTATAAGGGCAGCCAGTGAAGAAGGTAAAAACATAAATGTGGTGTGTGATGAAACCCGTCCCGTGCTCCAGGGGGCAAGATTGAGTGTATGGGAAATGCAGCAGGAAAACATTCCAGTGAAATTGATTGTTGATGGTGCTGCGGGACGCCTGATGCAGGAAGGACAAATAGATAAGGTGGTAATTGGTGCAGATCGTGTGGCTAGAGGAGGAATAGCCAACAAAATCGGATCACTCATGGTGGCACTGGCAGCCAAACGTTTCAATGTACCCTTTTATGTGGCTGCACCCAAAAGTACCTTTGATTATGAGAACAGTATTTATGATGTAGAAATTGAGGAAAGAGATCCTATGGAAGTTTTGAATTTCGCAGGGTGTCAGGCAGCCCCTATGGGAACTGAAGTGAGGAACCCCTCCTTTGATGTTGTGCCCAGTGACCTTATAACGGGTATTATTACTGAGGAGGGAATAATCGATCCAATTTAATATCCGTTTTAATATAACCTCACATCAATAGCCACATGCCATACACCAGGACTCCTGGATTTGACTTTCCTTTTATCTAAAATCTCCAAAATTCTTGAACAAGCAGCTTCTTCAATTTTTTTTATGGGGTCTTCGAAATCGCGACTGAACTGGTAGTAATGAAGCACCCCTCCTGGTTTGAGGTGTTTAACTGCAATTGGGAGAAATTCATAGGCGCTGCCTGGCAGGTTCATTATGATTCGATGAGCCTTGAGATTATGCTTTTGGAAAACTTCTGCAACGTCTCCTTGAATGGGTTCAATCTTACCTTTAAGTTTATTCAAGCTTATATTCTTTTCAAGATATTTAATGGCATGGGGGTTAATGTCAACGGCATATATCTGGACTTTATGTCGTCTGGCGATGTTAATGGCAAAGGGCCCCACTCCTGCAAACATGTCAATGATTATCTCGTTATCCTGAACCTGATCTGCTATTATTTTCCTTTCTGTGGCTAATCTGGGGCTGAAATAAACCTTCTTCACATCCAGCATTAACTGGGAATCATATTCTTTATGTATGGTAATAGATTGGTCTTCTCCAGCAAGGTGCTCCAGTTCCCTGGTGCGAACAATACCTTTTATTTCGCTCTTTTTACGGTAAACAGATTTCCTTTTAGTGAATTTAAGGGCAGCTTCACCAATGATGTACTTATCTTCTTCCAGTTCATCTGGAATCTCCAGGATCACCACATCACCAATGATATCAAAAGATTTTTTGAAATCATCCATTTTCCCAGGAGAGATTTTCCCTTTAAGGTAATCCTCCATGCTACGGGGTCTTTTTTCATATTCTTCAAAATCAGTATCTACAATATAACTACTATTAAGGTTCAGTTCTTCCAAAACATTATTATCAGGTTTTTGATTAAGGGGGAGATACACATAATCATCTGAACGTCTGATCTTAAATTCATGGTTCAGCAGATTTTTCTCCTGTAGAACAATCCGTAAGTGGTTGGCTTCTTTTTTGGGAGACTTTAATCCAATCATGGAATTCCTCAATATTATCTTACCTTGTGAAATTCTTTCATCATTGTATCTGGTATATGCACTTCCATATAATCAGATCCATTTTATGATAAGTTTTATTTCATTAATCTAATTTCATTAATTAATGCTGATCTCATGCAGCATACTACAGCATACTATTTAATCCCCAAAAAATACTCAAATTGGGGTACATGCAATTTTTTTTATCACCTACCTAATACTAGGTTACATTATGATAACCCATGATAAAAATCTCAAACTAAAATAAACTCTAAAAAATTTTTTATATAACTGAAACTAATGAAACTCTCTAAAATAAAATTTTATAAACTCCCCTTCTCATAATATAGATGTTGAAGGTGAAAAACATGCTCTACCTGGTTGGACTGGGACTCTACGATGAAAAAGACGTATCTATTAATGGTCTGGAGGCCATCAAATCTGCTGATGAGGTATACGCTGAATTTTACACGGCACGTCTTTTCGGAGGAGATTTAAAGTCATTGGAAACTCTTTCAGGGGTTCAAATAAATATTTTATCTCGAGAGGAAGTTGAAGAAGATAACGTGCCATTAAAACAGGCTTTAAATAAAGATGTGGCATTCTTAACAGCTGGCGACCCTTTAATGGCCACCACACATACTGATATTTTAATGGAAGCACGCAAGAAAGGGATTAAAACCAGGGTGATCCACGCATCATCCATCCTATCAGCAGCTCCAGGTATCGCAGGACTTCAAGCATACAAATTCGGAAAGGTTACCACAATTCCGCGTCCAGAGGATAACTACTTCCCCCACTCCCCCTATCAGGTAATAAAAGATAATCTGGAGATGGGATTGCACACTCTGGTTTTACTGGATATTCAAGCTCACAGAGACTATTACATGACTGCCAATGAAGGTCTGGAATACCTCATGCGTGTAGAAAATGATCTAAAGGAAGGATTATTCACGGATGATTCACTGGCAGTGGTGATTGCACGCGCTGGTTCAGAAAACCCTCTGGTCAGGGCTGATGAAGTTGGAAAATTATTAGGGGAGGATTTTGGAGGACCCCTTCATTGTATTATAATACCAGGGGACTTGCACTTTTTAGAGGCTGAAGGGCTGGTTATTTTAGGAGGAGCTCCTGAAAAACTTTTCAAAGACTAGTTAGTTTGAAATTAATTTCAGGTGGGAAATTAAGCATAAATACATTTCAAAAATAGTTTATCAATTCTGGGGGTGATCAGATTAAAGGGGTAATTACTTTTTTAAATTTTTCATATCACATTAGGCAAATATGGGATTTCAATGGCAGAAAATTCATCCAGAAGGGATTTTAAACTTCCCAGACCATTCCTTAAATGGGCTGGAGGTAAAACTCAGCTGCTTCTAGAATTAGAAAATCGACTACCTGAATCCTTGTTGGAGAGTAAGGTTATTGAAAGATATGTGGAACCTTTTTTAGGTGGTGGGGCTATGTTCTTTTTTTTAAAGAGAAAATATCAGGTTAAATATTCCATACTACTGGATATTAATCCTGAACTCATCTTGACCTACCGGGTTGTTCAGAAAGATTGTCTTAGATTGATCCATCAGTTAAGAGATATGGAGGATGAACATCTCCAAAAATCTGAAGAAGGTCGGAAAAAGAATTATTATATTATTCGAAAGCTTTACAACCAGCAGACTCCTGAGATTGACTACTATAATTATGGTGTTGATTGGATCGAACGGGCAGCCCGTCTTATTTTCCTTAATAAGACCTGTTTCAATGGACTTTATAGGTTGAATAGTAGGGGTGAGTTTAACGTGCCCTTTGGTAGGTACAAGAATCCTAAGATTTGTGATGAGGTAAACTTACAGCATGTTCATGAAGCACTTAAAAAAACAGTACTCCTTTGTGCAGATTTCACCCATGCCCAGGAATTTATCGAAGAGGGCACTTTAGTATATCTGGACCCACCTTACAGGCCACTTAACAACACTTCTCACTTCACAGCATATTCCAGTGAAAGATTTAATGACGAAGACCAGAGGAAACTGGCAAAATTTTTTCAAAAAATGGATGAAAAGGGTTCAAATCTTATTTTAAGTAACAGCGACCCTAAAAATCATGATATAAATGATAACTTTTTTGATGAACTATATGCGGGATATAATATCGAAAGAGTTCTTGCCAAGCGTAACATCAATTCCAAAACATCGGGAAGAGGAGAAATAAAGGAGTTAATTATAAGAAATTATTAAAAATTAGTAATTATGAAAAAATAGGAATAATACTGAATTTTCATTGTTCAAGATGCATTATTCAAGTTAAAATCAAGTTTAATAGATTAAATCACTCTTCAATAAGTTTAAAGGGGATGTTTAGTTTGCAGTGTGCTTCCTGCCATAAAAGAGATTGTTATGATGGAAAAGATTGCTTGAAAATTAAAGAAGATATTAAAAAAATGTACGATGAGTCTGAGATGGATATATTAAAAACAGCAGCAACTGTAGAATCCAGATATTACATGAAAAAAACCCGCATTGAGGAAATCATACTTTTCTCGAAGATGATGAAGTATAAAAAGATAGGCCTGGCATTCTGTGTGGGTTTGGATAAAGAATCAAATCTAATAAATTCCATCTTCAAAAAACATTTCAAAGTGTATTCTGCATGTTGTAAAGTATGTGGAATTGATAAAGAGGATTTTAACCTGGAAAAAATCGATAAAAATCGTAAAGAATCCATGTGCAATCCCATTGGCCAAGCATCAGTTCTCAATGAAAAAAATACTGATCTTAATATAATAGTTGGGCTCTGTATAGGTCATGATATGTTATTTACAGAACATTCCCAGGCACCAGTAACCACACTGGCTGTAAAAGACCGGATACTGGCGCATAATCCTCTGGGTGCAGTATATTCCAAGTACTACATGAACAAACTATCTATTTAACCTATTTTTTTAGTTAATAACTTTTTATTTAATTACTTTATTTAATTTCTTTTTTAAATTAAACTCATTATTGGCTCTTTCAAACTTCCTTTAACTCTGGTTTCATGATAAATTCACATTTTTCAACGTTTTCCATGGGAATTAGCACGATTTTAGTTCCTGTTTCTTGTGATGCATAAATTATTTCAATCAAGCCTCTTTTTTCATGAATTTCAATAGAATCCACGCCAAATTCTCCCCTGCGGAAGTTATGCACGGATTCATTTATCATACTCACTTCAATTCTATCGATCATCACCATCACCACTTTACTATATGTTCTTGGTTTTTATATTATCTTATATCATGAGGAAAACACAGACCGACACTATATAAGGGATATTGAATAATAACCATAAAGAACCAAAGTAAGAAATATAGGAAAATATTGGGGAGAAAAATTATGAATGAAGTTATCATGGAAGCCCGGGACCTAAGCAAAGATTTTGGAGATTTCCGGGCAGTGAAAAAACTCAATCTCAAAATAAACCGTGGAGAGGTTTTCGGATTCTTGGGACCCAACGGGGCAGGTAAAACCACGTCCATTAGTATGATGGTGGGACTCCTTAAACCCTCCAGTGGCCAGGTATTCATTGGTGGTAAGGATGTTCAGGAGATAGAAAAGGGAACCATTGGTATATGCCCCCAGGAACTGGTATTGTGGGATTATTTAACCTGCAAGGAAAGTCTGATGCTTATGGGGGATATGTACGAGGTTCCAGGTCGAGAACTCAAAAAGAAAGTACAAAAATTGTTGGAAGACCTCTTCCTCACAGAAAAGGCAGATACAGTGGTCAAACAACTATCAGGAGGTATGAAACGTAGATTAAACTTGGCACTGGCACTGGTGCATGAACCAGAAATTGTGGTCTTGGATGAACCCTCTGAGGGACTGGATCCTCAATCTCGTAGGGTTTTGTGGAACTATATCCGGAACCTGCGTGATAATGAGGGTAAAACAGTTATTTTAACCACTCACCTTATGGATGAAGCAGACAGGCTTTCAGATCGCATTGCCATCATAGATCATGGTAAACTACTCCGATTGGACACGCCCTCTAATCTCAAAAAGGAAATTGGAGAGGGTGATGTGGTGGAAATGAAAATTTCAGACTCTCTGAAAAATCAGGAAGTAATAAATGCAGTTAAAGAACTGGAAGATGTGCAGTCGGTGGTAGAAGTGAACGGTCAGATTAATATCAGAGCACTGGACGCTGTTGGAAAACTCCCCCTGATAATGGATAAAATAGAAACTCTGGAAGTCCGCGTAATTGACCTTGCCATGCGACAGAACACATTAGAGGATGTTTTCATTGATTTAACTGGAACCGGTTTGAGGGAGTAAAAAAAATGAAGTTCATAAGCATAGCCAAAAAAGATTTCAAGGAGTTAATCCGTGACCGACGAGGTCTGGCAATGATATTACTTTTCCCACTCTTTTTCATGTTGGTTTTTGGATTTGCCTTTGGAGGAATGGGGCAGAGCAACCAGCCCCACAAAATTGTAGTTGTAAATTATGATAAGGGAGCCACCATGTCCAATGGGGAGCAGGTTAACTTCGGCAATAACCTGACCAAAGTCCTAGAGGATTCCAAATATGAAAACAGTGAGGTGTACCTTTTCAAAGTTAACCAGACCACGGAATCAGAGGCCGAAAAATTACTTAAACAGAGGGATGTTGATGCAGAGGTTATCATCCCTGAAAACTTCTCCCAATCCGTAGTAGCCCTGATAACCGATACCCTACAGCAAAAACTAGTAACCGGCACTACTAACTCCGTAAAATCATCCAATATCACTTCAACCATAATCATCAAGGGAGATACAGGATACATGGGCTTCGGTGTTAGTCAGGGAATACTTACTGGAGTTTTAGAACAATATAAGGATAAAATTGTCAATCAGGCACAGTCTGCAGTAAGTGGCAGTCCAGGGGTTGATGCCAACAATTACCTCCAGAGCAAAGTAGAAGCCATCCCCGGCACAGGTTCATTCACCACATTCGACTTCATGGCTCCTGGAATGATTGTATTTGCCATTCTACTTCTTTCCACCACAGTTGCGGCTGCCCTTACCCGGGAAGTGGAGAAAGGTACCCTTGCCAGATTAAAATTATCTAAAATGACTTCATTTGATCTGTTATTTGGGGGTCTAATACCATGGGCTCTGGTTGCAGCAGCACAAGTAGTTATTCTCCTGACAGTGGCCGTACTCATTGGTTTTCACTGGCAGGGCGGATTATATACTCTGACACTGGCGGTATTGGTGGGAATTATAGGGGGAATAGCATCCATTTCACTGGGAATGATTATTGCTGCATTTGCACGTAATGACCGGCAAGCAGCCAACCTGGGCACTCTGATAAGTGTACCTACCAGTTTCCTGGTTGGGGCCTTCTTCCAACTCCCTCAGGTGGTAATCGCCAATTTCTGGGGACAACCCTTTCAGATTTATGACATCTTACCCTGGACCCATGTTCTCAAGGCACTCCGGTCCACCCTTACATTTGGAGGTGGATGGGATAGCATATCATACCAGGTGGGATGGTCCCTACTCTTAACACTTATACTATTTGCAGTAGGAGTGTTTTTATTTTCAAGAAACAGATTAAGGGCTGAAAACTGAAAACATGCTCAAGATCATAATCAGGAAAAAATTACAAGAGATGAACTCACAAAAAGGAATTATATAATTCTTTATATGATTCTTTAAAAAAAAGGTGAGATTGTAAACCTAAAAAGGGAGATAAAACTAAAGGGGAGGGTCATAGGTAAATATGACAACAGAAAAACATGGCCACAAACATCATGGCAAATCCAGCAGGGACATACTGGATCCTAAACGTGTTCTAACGGCAATAGGATTAAAGGAAGGCCAAAATTTTATGGATGCAGGATGTGGTGATGGATTTATTTCCATAGAAGCGTCTAATATGGTGAAGGCACGTGGAAAAGTATATGCAGTTGACGCATATGAACCCAGTCTTGATGGTCTTAGAAGAGAGATTGAAGAATTTCAAATAAGCAACATTGAAGTAATCCTGGCGGACATGACTCTGAATATTCCTTTAGAGGACAGCATTGTAGATATTTGTGTCATGGCCAATGTTCTACACGGATTTGCCAGTGAAGGAACCTTAGAACCTGTTTTAAATGAGATCAAGAGGGTTATTAAACCTGGTGGAACCTTTGCCGTGGTTGAATTCAACAAAGTGGAAGGACCACCAGGGCCTCCCTACAATGTCCGTTTAAGTCCGGAGTCTGTGGAACAAATCCTAGAAAAACATGGTTTCGTTATAAGGGGTACTCAAGAAGTTGGTAGATACCATTACCTGGTTGAGTCCGTAAAAATGAAATGAACTTAGGTATAAAAAAAATGAAAAAGCATAGCTAAATCCATGGATTTCGTAAAAAATTGTTTTAGTTATTATTTGTAGTTATTAGTCCAATGAAAATTCTTCAAATAACCAAATTTAGTTAATTTTTATCAAAATTAATTAAAAATCATAATCAAGACTTTGATGGAGTGTTTGGGCTTAGAATGGCAGCTAAGAATAGATTAGTATAATGGTGTATATTTATCCAAAAACCTACCATAATCTCTGTCTAATATTCTTAAAGTTGTCATAGCCTCTGGAGAGGAACAACATCTTTCTTCCACTAGATTACGCAATGTTCCATTAATTATATGTGTTTTAACTTCTCTTAAAACGAAATCCAGAGATTTTCTGTTGTATTCAATCAGTTCTTTTTGATTGAAATCGTATAATGGGTATTGTTTGAGTTCATAATTTCCATGGGGAGTGGTCATTACTCCTAACTGGGCATAGAAATCTGCAGTTGATTCACCAAATAAATCCACACCCAAGTAAACTAATAGGGGAATGAAGTTTAATTCAGCGAAGGGAAAAAATAGGGTGGAATTAGGATTCATATGCTCCCTGAGGCTGATTATAATCTCTAAAAGATCACGGGGTCTTTTAAGAAGTTCTTCCGGGTTCGCCACTAGAAAAGTGCGATAGCCCATTTTTTCAAGTGCAGATACACATTCAAGGCGGAGTTTTGGATATTTGGATCCATGAATAACAGCTATCTTTTCTTTCCCATCCCTTTCATCTTCTTTATCAATATCAGTTCTGGCTTTTTCAATGGTGCTCTGCACGGACCATTTAGCCATTTCCAGGGGAACATCAAAGGGCATAGGTTCATCTTCAACAATTATTTCATCTGCTGGTGTTAAAATACATGGTGTTTCAGTATCCTGATAATTACCATATCTAGAAGGCCCGTCGTGTAACTTTATTTCCATCATATGATTACTATATCTTTTTCATTGTTATCTTATATCCTTGTGTTGAAAATTAGATTCCCTGTGTCCTGTTTTGAAGTGATTGAAAAATGATTCATATAAACTCGATCTTATCATTTAAATCACCAGAAAAATTATTATCTTTGGGATTTATTCTTGAGATTAAAAAATTGTCGTCAAAAAGATCAGAAATAAATTGTAAACATTAATTTATTTAATTCTACTTTCTTTTTTATATAAAACATGCTCTATAATGATAGCTTCAACACCTTTGGAATATGGATTATATCCTTTTTCTTCTATTTGACATGAATTATTTTTTTATGAAAGATTGTATATTTTTTGTAGTTGCTATTTTATACTCATAGTATCTTTAAAAGTTGTATCACTGATTCATTTTAACCAGTTAAATGTTATCATAGTAATTGAGCCTTCCATCACACATATATTCACTTTAGTTATTAATTTAGTCTTTTTTATTCAGTTTTCAATGACATAAATAACAATAGTGAACACTAATCCATAAATAATGAGTATTGAAGAAAAGAATAGTTCCCCTGTTAAAAAAATATTTAACAATGCTGCGATTGGAATAATTGCAGAAACAAGCAAAATTAAAATAATAAACATTTCTTTAGGAACAGGATGATCATCTATTCCGATGTCCTTTTTTAAAACTAGGAACATTGGAATCATAAACAAAGCCATTATAAGAAGTATTATTTTTATAATCATGGCATAAGGGAGTGTGTCTTGCTGTAGTTGGCTTAAAGATGTGTTGATACCTACGGCTGGGAATAGGTATAAAGTAATTATCCTCAGGACAACTATAACATAGAATAATGCCAAAATAACTAGGATAAACTTTTTATTTAGTTTCAATTTTAAGATACCCCACATAATTATTTTGTCCTTTTTTTTGATAGATTAAACCATCATAATCATTGTGCTGTAATTTAATTGGGAACATATCTGGATTTAAGTTGTTTTCTGTGCAGAAAAGGACTCCAAAATCAATTAAAGACTGTACGGCTCTTTTTAACTCTTCATCATGCCTTTCCCCTACATCACTTCTCCTTTTTGGGATAATATATGCAAAACATAAATAAATAAGAGTAAAACCAACTATAAATGCTATTAGGCTCATTTTGAGCATGCTGAGTGAGTAAATAATTGTTATTCCAAGAGCAATTGCCAATGTAACAAATATAACACCTACTATGAGCATAAGGGGCACTTTCATCTCTTCAGAATCAACTTTAGTATCGTATCTAAAATTATGAATCTCTTTTTTAATTTCCTGATTTACTGCACGATTTTTTTTGATAAAATAAGACTTGGCCCGCTGTTTAAATAACAATTCTAAAGACCCTGTAAAAGATAGAGGGCTAATACCCAACATAAAAGGAGGTCGAAAAGAATCTAATTCTATCATATAAGCACCTAATCCTACAAGTACCTTACTTGAATCAATATTATCGGTTTTCATATATATTCAACCTCTCTTAAGATTATAATAATATTGATATAATATTAGTGTAACTACTATAATTATTGCTGCAATGATTAATGCAACCACAAATATTAGGAATATTCCAAGGATCCATCCACAAATTGTTAAAACAGCTAAAAGTGCCCATATTAGGACAGCAATAAATCCAATAGCAAATATAATTGTGCATGCATCCCCTAATATAAGTAAAACTTGTAAGACGAATTTCAATAAAGGTGTTCCATCGTTGGGATCATCTGAGGTTTCGGCTGCACTTCCAGTTGACTGTGTTGACGTTCCTGTGGCTGATCCTGTTATTGAAGATCCGTCCCCTGGTTGATTATTGTTTGATGAATCACTTCCTGATTCTGAAGGTTTAATTAAAGGATTTTTTACACTTAAGTTTGGGTATACATAATAGTTAACAGATGTTTGTGCTTCATTACCAGCATAATCGAATACTTTTAGATTTATGACATAGGTTCCAATTGGGAGTAGGTATGGGAAATTTAATTGCAAAATCCAATTATTATCAGAGTAACCTAATAGACCTTCGGAACCATCTTCGAAATATGCGTGAATTTCTTTCGCATCAGGTGATGATTCTGCAATAATTGATGTATTTTGTCTGCTAAAATCAATATATTTTAATCTATCTGGAGTTATTATAGCTGTTATCGTAGGTGGGGTGTTGTCCACTGTGAAGTTGATTTTTTCGGTGATTTGGTTACCCACATCATCGTTAGCTGTTACTAGGGCTGAATAAGTTCCATCGGGAAGTTGTGGGATAATGGTTTCTGCATTCCAGGTACCAGAGTTTCGACTCCATGAATAGGTCCAAGAAGTCCAATTCAGGTTTAAATTTTGTCCAAAAATATTGACTGTGATTGTACTAGTATCGTCTGGGTCGAAATATGATGTACTGATACATGAAATCTTGATTACATCACCTGATTTTATGGGATTAGGTGTGGCAGAAACTGAAATAATAGGTGGGGTGTTGTCAACTGTGAATCCAGTATTTCTAACTAAATTCATTATGGTATAATTGGGTAATAGCCATGAAAACCAGTTCATTTCATATAAACACTTAATATATAGATTTTTATATCCGTCTTCGGTATCTGGGATTGTGTAATTGGTTGTCCATGATCCATTGGCTTGTTTTTCTAGATCTATTTCTCCAAAGGGGCTTGATACAGTGACTTTCCATGGGTCGGGGTTGGCGTGAACTATTATAATTAAATTATTTCTTGATTTTACCTTGGAGGTAACTGTGTAATTTATTATGGGGCTTATGTTTCTAACGGTGAAGTTAACTGTTTGTGTTCCTTGGTTTCCGGACCAGTCTTGAGCAGTTAATAGAACAGTGTAGTTTCCTTCTGTTAACCAACTGGAATATTCAGCTGCCCATGAGCCGTCTTCCTGACGTTCGAGAATATATACATTGCCCAAAACTGTTGCTGTCACACCAATAACATCAGAATCCGTTAAAACATGGAAATATATCCAAGGCTTAGTTGGAAGTTCCCCATACATCATATCACAATGGGTTACATTTCCCGAAACTATTGGCGCCTGGTTATCTAATGGGTTGAAAAGATTGAAATTGAGTGAAAGAGTATTCTGATTACCTGCTCTATCTGTTGCTGTTAATAGGATGGGATAATTACCATCTGAAACATATGGAACACAATATTTAAGAATCCAGGTACCATCATCTTGTTTTATTAGGTCATAGGTTTGATTTATGATTAAAGCGGATATGCTGGTTGTATCAGAATCAGAAGTGGCATTTATGTTTAGATTATCATTTGTTTTCGCAGTACCTGGAGTTACCGAACCGGATAATACTGGAGGTGTGTTGTCCACTGTGAAATAGAGGATGGTTGTATTTTGATTCCCTGATTTATCAGTTGCTGTTAGAAGAATTGTATAGGTTCCATCAGGAATGTTTGGAGTTAAGTAAGAAAGATTCCACCCTGTAGTCTGTTGGTATAAGTCAAATGTTTCTCCATTAATTAAAGCAGTGGCTTTTAGGGTATCTGAACTGGTAAGTGCATCAATAGAAATGTAATCGCCTGATTTAACTAAATCAGGTGTAATTGTGGCCGAAATTGTAGGGAGTGTGTTATCTACTGTGAATCCAAGTGAAATATTTCTTTGATTCCCTGCATTATCAGTTACATTTAACTCAACCGGATAAAAACCATTAGCAAGTGATAGAACAAGATAACTTAAGATCCAAAAACCGTTACTTCCCTTGATCAGGGAATAGGATGTATCAAGAATAGTAGCAGACACACTTGCAATATTGGGGCTGGGACTAACTTGTATGGTGACAATATCACCAGACTTTGTGCAATCTGGATTGATAGTGGCAGTTAGTGGATAATTTTCTGTGTACACAAAGATGTCTTTACAGTTATTGGTATCGTCTGATATAAGTACATCTGAGAGGGAGCTGAATGCTACTGTATGTCCGTCGGCACTTATTGAGGGCTGGTAACTGCTGTAAAATGATGTTTCTCCTGTGGAACTGGATATTAATTTAGTAGTTTTGGAAAATTGATCATAGATATATACATCCATCCATCTGTCAATTGTGTCGCTGATCTCGTGATTTGCACTTGAAACTGCCACGTAACGACCATCAGCACTTATTGATGGTTCAATTGTCATGGAATTTGGTACCCCATTCCATGAGATTTCCACTTGTTCTATAGTTTTTGATGAGGTGTTATAAATTAAAAGACTATTACCTCCTGAGGTAAAGACCAAATAAGAGCCATTAGCACTGATTGAAGGATAATTAAAATTATAAAAACCTCCTTCAAAACTAGAGGTATTAACCTTTTCCAGGATGCCTGAATTTCTGTTGTAAATATATACTCCAGAATAACTGTTAACAGTATTTTCAACCAGATTATTTGCAGACGAGATAAAAGCAATTAAACTGCCATCACCGTTTATTGTAGGTTTCTCACTGTTGCCATTTGCTTCATTACCTGTGTTTGAAACAGTTAATCGTGTGATCTGGCCAGAATCATTATCATATAAAAAAATATCACATTTTCCATTATTGTCAGAGGGGACAAGGTTAGTTGCATATGAACTGAAAGCTATGAAACGTCCATCTGCACTAATTGCAGGTTCGTTACTATCACCATTGCTCTCCTTACCTGTATTGGTTATACTAATGCGTTTATTGATTCCCAATAATATATCCCGTAAAAAGATATCAGAAACACCGTTGGTGTCTCCTGGCACTAAATTATTTGCATTTGAGGTAAAAGTCACATAACGTCCATCAACACTGATTGCAGGTTCGTTACTATCACCATTGCCCTCTTCACCAGTATTTGATACACTTGCTCTTATAGTTGTGTTTAGAACATTGTCACGGATGAAAATATCCGAAAATCCATTGGTGTCACCCGGGACTAAATTATCAGCATATGATGTGAATGCGATGTATCGTCCATCTGCGCTGATTGATGGGTTGGAACTGGCAGCGTTGGATTGACTTCCATCACTAGAAACACTTATCCTTTCTGTGGTGTTATCAGCTGCTACTATTGTTCCACAGGTTACTAAAACCAAAAATAATACGAGCATTAGTAGTAGAACTTTATTTTTCATTCCTCTCACACCATTTTCCCCAGTCAGCCTTGTAAAAACTGAAATATTAGTATCCATAAAACAAAGAGTTAATCTCTCCTTTTATGTAAAATCTCAAGTTTTAGCAGCCTATTTCCCTTATTTATTTCCATTGGATATAATACAGTAATAACTACAATAATGATAATAATAGTATAATTATGTTGTTTTATAAATTTTACTATATTATTATGAAAAGATAATAATGCAGGAGTAAAAATAAGGATATTATAAAGGAATCATATTGTTCAGGCGAAGGATAGTATTAATTGTTTAGACACCCTTGGTTGTCTTTTGGATTTTAATGTTTGACTAATTGGGATTGTTTAAAATAAAAGAAATATTTTCTTACAGGAATTTTTTAAGATTAGACTTTTTTGGTTTATCCGTGTGAGTTTTTTTTAAATTTATTCGCATCATTTGGATGTTAATTTTTTATGAAAGATTGTGGCATATTGTGCCAATGTAAGGGAAAGTATAGAAAATTGGAGATTTTCTAATATTACTAATACAACTAAGTTTATATAAAAATTCATAGTAAATATAACAATTTTGCTTTCTTACTTCCATCATATGATCATTTTTATATCCTTTATAATAGCCTATATCCTTTGTGTTGATTTTAAGCATCTCCACCAGATATTCTTGGATTGATCTTAATTGGTCAAACTCAAGTAGTGTAACCTAAAAGGTTACAGTTAAGCATTTTTTAGTAACCTTTATATATACTGACCTCTAGACTTTGAACTGGAAATCACATGGTTTTCCAAGAGAACCGTAGGATGACCGGGGCGTGAATATAATGAGCTTTCTAAAACGCTTAAAAAATGTGTTTACTGGCGAAGAAGAGCCAAAAAAGGAAGAAAAAGCAGATAAATCTGATACAGAAAAGCCCCCGGTTGAAAAAGAAGAAACAAAACCACAAGAAACCGCCAAGGAAGTTCCAGAAAAATCAGTAGAACCGAAACCGGAAGAACAAGAACAAAAAGATGAACCGGTGGAAGAGAAACCAGTTACTCAGGAAGAAACTAAAGAAACACCTGCTCCAGAAAAAGAAAAAACCGAAGAAGATAAACCTGAGACTAAAAAAGAAGAACCGGACAAGGCTGAAGTTGAAGAATCTGTTAAAACTGAAGAAAAGCCAAAAAAAGAAAGGAGTGAAAGCATGACTTTACTGCAAAAGGATGAAAACTTAGTAACCCGTGCAGATGTAGACGAAGATTTCAAACAGGATATCATGGATGCTGGCGCTGAGTCAGTGGCCATATGTTTCCAGTGTGGTACCTGTACAGGAGCCTGCCCATCTGGTAGGAGAACCCCTTACCGAATAAGAGGAATAGTCAGAAGGGCTGTAATGGGCCTGAAAGAAGATGTTATATCAGACGACACCCTCTGGATGTGTACCACCTGTTATGAATGCCAGGAAAGATGCCCCCGAGGTATTAAAATCGTGGATATTGTGAAAATCGTGCGAAACTACGCTGCCCAAGCAGGTTACATGGGACAGGCACATAAAATGGTGGGAAGCTTCGTTATCAAAACAGGTCACGGTGTACCCATCAACCCAGAAACAAAAGAACTCAGGAAAAAAGTGGGGCTGGGAGAATTACCACCAACCACGCACAGCTTCCCTGGAGCCTTAGAAGAAGTACAGGGCATAGTAAAGGCCACAGGATTCGACAACCTCATAGGCTACAACTGGGAAACAGAAACAATAGAATAAGGTGATAATATGGCTGAAAAAGAATTTGCATACTTCTTAGGATGTATCATGAATAACCGATACCCAGGTATCGAAAAAGCCACACGAATACTCTTTGAGAATCTTGGTGTAGGTCTTAAGGACATGGAAGGAGCATCATGCTGTCCAGCACCAGGAGTATTCGGTTCATTTGACAGAACCACTTGGGCTTCCATAGCTGCCAGGAACATAACCATCGCTGAAGAACAGGGAAATGACATCATGACCGAGTGTAATGGATGTTTCGGATCCCTATTTGAAACCAACCACATGCTACATGAAGATGAACAGATGAAGGAGAAAATCAACAAGGTTCTCGCAGAAGTTGGACGTGAATACAAAGGTGAAATTAACGTACGACACTTCGCTGAAATTCTCTATAACGATGTAGGATTGGAAAAACTGGCAGAATCAGTAACTAAACCACTGAACCTTAATGTTGCAGTGCACTACGGCTGCCACTTCCTCAAACCAAGCGCTGAAATCAACATTGACGACCCAATAAAACCAACCATTCTGGACGAACTGGTAGAAATCACTGGAGCCAAGTCTGTACCTTACAAGGACAAAATGATGTGCTGTGGTGCTGGTGGAGGTCTAAGATCTCGAGATATCGATGTAACCGCAGATTTCACCAGAGAAAAACTCACCAACATGAGAGAAGCAGGTGTAGATGCCATTGTAAATGTCTGCCCATTCTGTCACCTTCAGTTCGATGTGGGTCAGGTTGAAGTTAATGATAAATTCGGCACTGACTTTGAAATCCCTGTCTTCCATTTAGCCCAACTCTTCGGATTGGCCATGGGACTGGGTGGAGATGAGTTAACCCTGGATGCCCACCAGGTATGCACAGACTCTGCCATGGAGAAGTGCTGGGACTTCTCAGAACTGGATGAAGTAACTGGTGGAGAATAAACACATTCTCCCTCTAACTTTTTTTTACCATCCAAAGTTTTTTATTTTTCAAAATACTAATTTTAACTACAATATATAAGAGGTGTTCTTTTGTTCGTAGCTACTCTTGCTGGAGTTTTTAAATTCGCAGAATTACCTGAAAAATACGGTCCTTTTGTACAGTACAAAGCAACTATTGAAAATAGATCAATCAAAGACACTGATGACATTGCAATTCTGGATATTGTCGGCACAGAAAGTGTCCATGTGCTGTTTTTAGACTCATATAAGAGTATGGGGGAGATCGACCAGGAACTTAATGCTGCCGATGCCAAGCTCAATCATCGTTCCAAACAAGTACTGGAAGGTTATTTATGAGTCAACTCCCAGCAGAGCAAACCTGGATGGTGCTGGTGGAACTATTAACCGACCTTAGAAAAAAGGGAGTAAAAATTCCCAATGGGATCACTAAAAATGTTCAGATGGCCAAGACCACCATCAACTTCTATAAAGTGGATCCCACTGACCCGCAAAGACAGGTTGAAGTAGCAAGAATAAACGAATTTTTAACTAAAATTCAGGATTCTTTAATGAACCTTGCAGATGAGCAGGGAGATAAATACAGTGCTAAATGGTTAAACAAACTATTAAGAGCTTCCCAAGGGGAAGAAGTGTATCCTGAGAAGAGAACAGATTCAAAATTTGTGGTGGGAGCACCTTCTGGATTTTCCATGATCCGGGTTAACTTCAAGGCACCCCTATCAGAGGATAGGGTTCAGGAAATTGCCGAGTACCATAATGTAATTATAGAATTTGAGGAAGATAATCTTATAGCAGTTTACGGGGATAAAGAAAACCTTAAGATAAGTCTCCAGGAACTATCTTCATTCTTCAAGGAACAGTTAAAAGAGATGAAATAAATACTGAGGGATTTGGTAATCACAAGGTTACCGGATGTTTTAATCTCATAAAAAAGTATACATTATGGGGCCATTTTTTAAATAATCTCTGAGGAGTTTATGTTTATGAAAATATTAGCTGTCAGTGATCTTCACGGTAATATAAAACCTCTAATCAATTACCTTAATAATAATAAAGTAGATCTAATTGTCATTGCCGGTGATATTACCCATTTCGGTCCAGTGGAGCTGGGTGAAGATATTCTAAATGAAATAAGTTCCTTTAAGGTTCCTGTACTGGCCATACCCGGAAACTGCGACCCTGGTTCCATGCACATCAACATGGATAATACTCAGGCCATCAACATCCATGCTAGAAACATTGTAATTAATAACATAGGGGTCTGTGGATTTGGAGGTTCAAACCCAACACCCTTCGACACCCCTCTGGAATTCGAGGAAGTACAAATCTATGATGAGGCTAAAAAGGCCCTTGAAGGAATTAAAGAAGAAAAAATAACTCTATTTATTACTCACGCACCCCCTTATGGTACTAAAACTGATTTACTTCCTTCCGGGATGCATGTGGGAAGTAAAAGTCTTCGTAAAATAATTGAAGAAGTGCAACCAACACTTAATATCTGTGGACATATACACGAAGCACGGGGTACGGATCAGATTGGTAAAACTAAAATAATAAACCCGGGGCAAATGTCAGAGGGCCATGCCTGTTTAATTAAAACTTCAGATACTTCAGAAGAAGAGGAAATAGAGACAGAAATTATAAAAATATGAAGCCAAGCTCCAATATCAACATGAATGATTTAATTACTTCCAATATTTAAGGGTTTAAATCATATATTCTAGTTAAGCAAACTCCCAAAGAAAATAAGAAACTGACTTAAGTGATGTTGACTAATAATAACTTTGATTTTTTTAAATCTCTACAAGTCCCTAGGTGTGATTATTATGATTATGGTTGAAGGAGAGGTGAGTGGTAAAAAATATCGGGAACCTTTTTCAAAGGGAGTTTTAGCCAGGTCTTTAACCCGTGCAGAAATGGATCCCAATAAAGCCTACACCTTCTCTTCCCAGATAGAAGCTCAACTTAAAAAAGATGGCATCAAGCTTATTAACCTGGATGACCTGGTTAAAATCGTTCGCCAAAGACTTAAAGAGGAAGATGCGGAAATAGCAGCCCAGTATGGTTTGTGGAAAAGGATCAGGAAATGTCAGGATCCCCTGGTCATTCTTATTGGTGGTTCTTCAGGTGTGGGCACATCCTCCATAGCATTCGAAGTAGCAAACCGTCTGGGAATACGTAACATGATCAGTACAGACATGATACGCGAAGTCATGCGGAAAACTTCCTCTAAAGAGCTTTTACCCACTATTTACGAATCCAGCTACACTGCTTACCGATCTCTGCGTATACCTCCACCACCTGAACTGGACGAAGTCCTCATTGGTTTCAGGGACCATGTGGACACAGTCAGCGTAGGTGTGGAAGCAGTAATTGAACGATCCATCACCGAAGGAATCAGCATAGTAATTGAAGGAGTTCACATCGTACCAGGATTCATCAGAGAAGATCTAGTATCCAGGGATAATGTAAACATGTTCATATTAACCCTGGAAGATGAAGAAGTTCATAAAGGTAGGTTCTATTCAAGATGCAGGCAACAGTGGGCTAGAAGGCCACTTGAAAGATACATGAACTATTTCGGAGCTATTAGAAGGACTCACAAATACTTCGAAAGTCAGGCTAACAAGTACCATGTGCCAGTTATAGAAAACATAGACATCACCACCACTATTGAATCAATTATTGAAGAGATTACCAAGAACTATGGAAGTGAAGAAAATGTTGCCGAAGATAAAAGTTAAGGAAGTAATGAGTAAGGAAGTTGTGACTGTTCCTCCCTCTGAAGATGTTGTATTCGCCTTTGAAAAGCTTATGAAACACAAAATTAGTTCATTACCAGTGGTTGATGGTGATGAATTGGTGGGAATTGTAACTGCCACAGATTTGGGCCACAACCTCATCCTGGACAAGTACGAACTGGGCACCACAGTAGAAGAAGTGATGGTTAATCAAGTCATATACGTATCTCCTGAAGATGAGCTTAACACTGCAGTGCGCAAGATGCATGAGTATGGTAAAGATGGTGGCATAATAAACCAGTTAGTGGTTTTAGACAATCATGAACTGGTGGGCATTGTTTCAGATGGTGATATAATAAGGGCCATAAAGGTATAATAAAAAAAATCCAACCACCAATTTTTGCTCATATTAAAGGATTATGTTAATATTTATTTTCCTACTAATGGGGGTTTCCTTACTAAATATCTGACCTTATTATTTTTATTATTCCTCAAAGGGTTCTCTTTTTGGCTTTTTTTATTATTCGAAATTTCTTCGAAATTTCTTATTAGGGAAACATCTAAAATCGTAGGAAAAATAAAAAAATAAAGGTTTCAAATCATCTTTTTTTTATCCTTATTTCTGGGGAGTAACCCGTGGTTTGAAGGAGTCACATATATTGGCGAACTTCTTGGGAAATTCCATTTCCAGTTTTTCAATAATTTCCTCTTCAATCTCAGGACTCTTCTTTACAGAAACTGAGAATGAATCAGAAGAGAGATTCACATTAATAATCTCTTCCCCAATACTGAACTCCATGGGAATTGATTTGCCCTCATCCAGAGTTTGAACCATATCCTCCAAGATTTCATCACTTATCTTAAGCAATTTAGTTCCCTGAGGAGTGTAAGTTTCCCTAGAAGTCTCTATTTTTTTAATTTTAAATGGAGCGCATCCTTCAGTTCTGGCAGCCTTCCGGTTAGTCCAGAATATGGCCACCATCACTTTCCTCTCATTATCCATACCACTTTCAAATTCCAATGATTTCATATTCACACCTCTAAGCCCCTTTTTTTTGCAATAGTTCTATGCACACGTTTTTTTCCTCTATTCAAACAGAATTGTTTCTACATCTCTTTGATCTTTCGGGCCATTTCCTGCCCCATCTGGTAACATTTATCCAGTTCATCACCGCTAGGGACGTAATTAACCTCGTAAGTGTCTATAACTTCGAATCCACATTTAGCAAGGGTTTCAGCAACCTTCACTGCACCTTTACCGCTCCACCCTTTGGAACCGAAGGTGGTGGCCAGTCTTTTAATTCCAGTACGCTGGAAGCTCAGTCCTTCCAGATAGTAAAGCAGATCTCCAACACTGGGGTATGGTCCGTTGAAAAGAGTTGGAATTCCCACCAGAAGCGCTTTACTGTCCAGAATATCATTCACCATTTCACTCCTTTCATCATCATGCAGGAAGTACATGGCCACATCCACTCCTTCACTCATTAGTCCCTCAGCCAGGGCATGGGCCATCATACGGGTAGAGTAATGCATGGTGTCATAGATGATGGTGGCTTTGTCTTTGCACTGACCAGTAGCCCAGTTACTGTAAGCAGTGATAATTTTTAGGGGATCAGTCCAGATCTGACCGTGTGAAGGGGCGATCATTTTAATCTTTTCCAGTAAACCAAGTTCTTTAACTTCTTCCAACTTGCGCATAACCAGCATGGAAGCGGGTGTAACCAGGTTGGCATAGAATTTCTGCGCAGCATTCATCAACACATATTCTGGTATTTCATGATCATATCTTTCCCTGAAACAGAGATGCTGCCCAAAGGCATCATTAGAAAATAGGATTCCCTCATCTAACAGGAGAGTGAACATACTGTCCGGCCAGTGAAGCATTTTAGCATCTAAAAAGGCCAGAGTCCTACCTCCCACTTCCATTGTATCACCAGTTTTCACTGGACGGAATTCAGCTCCTTCCAGTCCAGGGTAATGCTGTTTCAAGCCATTAATTGCCACCTGACTGCAATATATAGGGGCTTCTGGGAATCGTTTATGAATTTCTACAAGAGAGCCACTATGGTCACGTTCAACATGATTTTGAACTATAACATCTATTTTTAAATTTCTTCCTTCCTTCTGGAAGGCGTCCTCCACTCTACCCCATAACTGGGCTGAAGAACCAGGGTAAGTATTATCGATTATGGCCACTTCATCTTCGCCAAAAACTAAATAAGCATTATAAGTTGTCCCCTTCAGGGTGTAACCATGATAGTTTCGAATATCCCAATCCATAACTCCAATCCAGTACACTCCATCACCAATTTTAACAGAATCTGCTTTCATAAAAACCCTCCAAAGTAATCGCTTTTGAATAAAGTCTTATTTACTATATTTACTTGGTTTCATATATTTTTTATCCCGGACAGTTCGGATTATAATGAAATGCATTAAATCATCACTCCCTTTTAAGCAAATAATTATCCATAATCTAGTTATTCTTCCAAAACTTTGATTTTAAAAAATTATAGTTTCCGTGCGTAAAATTTTGAAATTAGACATATTAAGATGGAATAATCATAATAAAGGTGGGGGTTATGTTTTATAATAGAAAAAAATTTATTTTAATGTTTATGGTAACATTTCCAAATCCAGTGAAATCTCCAAGGCATGGAAGGATTAGAAAGTATTCCAGTCACGGGATAATAAGGATTTATTAAGAATATTAAGAATTTATGATGGTTAGAATTGAAATATTATCGGTCCATTTTCAAGGAGTTTAGGTGAGTTAATAGTAGCAATCGCAACCTTAAAATACCATCAAAACTAATAATAACTGGGCTAGGCCGGAGGGTCAGGGGTCCTCTGTAAGCGCACATCCCCTATATGGCGCGGTTGAAGTTCAAGGGGCGGCATTTCGAATGGTTGCTGGCCCAGGATATTAGTGTAGAAACCTCGTCCCGCAGGATCAGTGGTGGCAGGGTCCCGGCTGGAGGGCCGGGGTAAACTGTCTTAACTGGGGGAACGGGTCAGGTCTGGAAAGAAGCAGCTCTACTTCAGACAGCTGATGCTTGCGGACTCGCGGGGTGGAGCTGAGATTCTGGATCACCAGTTTCCAGGAGAACTGTCCACCCTTGAACATGCCCACTTCAAACTTTAATGAAAATTTAGATCAAAAGATATAATCAAAACTTGATTTGGTTTATGATGTTAGAAGTGATTTTAAGATAAATTTATGAAGATTTAGGTGAAATACTTGTGATAAGACATAAAAATTAAATCTTTAAATAGTAGATTAAACAATCATTTGATCACCACTTTTTGGAAAATAAAACTTTTTTAATATTAAATAAATTTATTAAAAAAATAAATAGACTAAATAAACCATTGCAGGGGTGGCCCAGCCTGGTACGGCGTGGGACTGCTAATCCCATGATCCTTTGGATCTCGCGGGTTCAAATCCCGTCCCCTGCGCTTTCATTTTCACAATCCATCATCACCAGATTACTAAAAAATTTTTGTAAAATTTTTGTTTCACTCACTTCCCATATTCTTCAATTATTTCTCGGGCAATGATTTGGGATGACACCATTACCATGGGAACCCCAATACCAGGATGTGTGTATTGACCGGAATAATAAAGATTCCTGACTTTTTTACTCCTATGTGCCGGTCTCCAGAGAGCAGTCTGCCTTAAAGTATGGGTTAAGCCAAAAGCAGTTCCTTTATATGCATTGTATCGTTCTTTAAAATCGTTGATAGCGAATAATTTTTTCACTAAAATGTGTTCCCTTATATTTACTCCAATTTTACTTTCCAGGTCATCCAGGATCTTATTGTAGAGGTTTTTCCTTAAATCAGAATTATCTTCCATACCTGGAGCCAGTGGTATCAGGATGTAAATAGTATCAGAACCTTCAGGAGCAGCAGTTTCATCAGTTTTTGACGGTACGTTAACGTAATATGATGGATGCTGCGGCCACTCGGCTTTTTCAGGATCGAAGATATAATCAAAACCAGTTTCCCAGTCTTTATTCAAAAAAAGGTTGTGGTGTAAGAGTTTATCCACCTTAAAATCCACTCCTAGATAAACCACCATTGCAGAAGGTGAAATAACTCTATCTTCCCAATATTTCTGATTATAACTCTGATAAACAGGATCTAACAGTTCCAGCTCTGCATAAGGATAATCCGTGGTGACTATAACTAGATCAGGTTCATAGGTTCCTTGGGAGCTAATAACTTTTTTAACCACATTCTCATTAATCTCTAATTTTTTCACCGGTTCATTAAATTTGAATTCCACCCCTAATGATTCACCCAGTTCATATAATGAACTAACCACTTTCCTCATCCCTCCTTCCGGATAAAAGACTCCCATGGCCAGATCTGCATGGGATACCAGGTGGTAAAAGGAAGGAGTGTTTTTAGGAGCCCCGCCCAGAAATCCAATGGCATACTTTAAAATCTTCCGGGCTTCATCACTCTCAAATTGTTTGTTGATATAATCCTCAAGATTCTCCCATAAATGCAGTTTATATGATTTGATAAGTAATTTTCCATTTAAAAGATCCAGAACGGATTTATAGTCTTTATAGAGCATTTCTTCAATGGAAAATTCATATAACTCTTTTGAGGATTCCAGGTACTCTTTCAACTTCTCCCCACCATGAGGTTCAAAGCTGTCAAAAAGCTGGTAATTTTTTTCCACGTCCGCTCTAAGATCGAAGACTTCTTCATCATAGATAAATATCCGGTAGGATGGATCCAGTTTCTCCAGCTTGAAAAAATCTTCAGCCTTCTTCCCAAATTCATGGTAGAATTTTTCATAAACATCAGGCATCAAATACCATGATGGTCCCATATCAAAATAAAAACCATCTTTACTGTAAACACTCGCCCTTCCACCAGGTCCTTCATTTTTTTCCAGAACAGTTACCTTAAAACCATCTCTAGCCAGTAATGCACCAGCCGAAAGTCCTCCAAATCCCGCTCCAACCACGGTAACATTTTTCATTACACATCACTCCTTTATAGTTCACAACATCATAACAAATTTTCCGAATAAATCCATTTATGAACAATATCTTGGGAAAGGGGAGATTCAATCAATGATTACCTTAATTTTAGGGTATATGGAGTTCAATGCAGGAATAAAAGCTTATAAACCACCAGTGCAGTGAACAGTAAACCTCCCAAAGCGGTGTTAACATAGGGCAGATACCAGTAGAGATCATCAATACTCAGATCCCTTTTAATGAGGAGTAAAAGGGGGAATAAGGGGTAAAGGAATACTAAAAAGCTAATGGGGAAAAAATGGGTTAGATAAACAACTATGAATGACAGTCCCATCCAGAATATCAAGCATAATAGGAGGGAGGGTCGCATCCCTATGAAGACAGGAGTGGTATTGATCCCTGCCTTTCGGTCGTATTCTATATCAGGAATAGCAGAAAAGATGTGCATGGCAGATATGTGCATAAAAGCACCTAACATATAAATAAGGGGTGGAACAGTATGTGATGCCAGATAGTAGGCAAATATGCCCGGCATTATGTAAAGGTAATTAGATGAAAAATCCAGAAAAGGTTTGTCCTTAAAGCGCAGAGGGGGTGCACTGTAGAAATAGGATAAAAATAGGAAACCGGCAAATATTATTCTTTCCAAGTTATCCTGAAAAAGCATTAAAACCAGGCTCAAACCTGCAACTGTAATAATAATATTTAAAAGTCTTTTCCGCTCATCAGACAATACTCTGTGTTCTTTTTCATCCTTTTTGGGGTTTAATTTATCTGTTTCTTCATCCCAGTAGTCATTAACTCCGTAGATGAAGATATTGGCTGGGAAAAAGAAATAGAAAAGGTAAATATAATATTCAGGTCTTAGAAAATCTCCGAAAACACTGAATCCCAGAGCATAACCCACAACATAGGTTCCTCCGGTGTATATCCAGAAACGGAACCTGGATATTTTAAAAATAAATTTTAAGAGATTCATCTGGCATCCAGATCCCATATTATTTCGATTGAAAAATGGTTTTAATTACTAGCTAGAAACCATTTATCCATCATCATTTTTCCTGTTTAGTAATATGTGATGATATGATTCAATTTAAACCTAATCTTATTGAGTTACCGAAAATATTGGACACGATTTTAGGGGCAGATGGTTTAACTTTTCTCTGGTATACCACGAAGGGATCCTTTGCTATCTGCTGGGCAGTCCAGTTGTACATATCTGAAGCAGTTTTTATGGGAATCAGGTAACGGTAGGGAATGTATTTGAAACCTTCCTCCGCTACTTGCTGCCAGGATTGATAAGTTTTTAACTGTTTACGTACGAATCCTCGGAATCCATCAGGATTGACAGCTGCATCCTTTTCTTCCAGACTTTTTAGGTTGAATTCTTCCAGATCATTCTGGGGGAAATAGGTTCTTCCCAGTTCCAAATCTTCAGCTATATCCCTGATGAAGTTAATGTATTGCATGGCACGACCCAAGTGTCGGGCAGCAGGGAATGATTCTTCAGGCAAATCCATTATCCGGGCCATGAAAAGTCCCACCACCTCTGATGAACCGTAAAGATATGTTTGAAGTTCATCAAGGTCTTTATATGTGGATTTGGTGATGTCCATGGCCATGGATTCCAGGAATGCCTCAACCCATTCATTTTCAAATCTTTTACGACGGGCCAGTTTCACAAATGAATCAGCTACTACATCACCAGTTTCCTCACCTTCCAGGGCCTGGTAGTAACGGTCACGGAACTGATAGAATCCCTCACTGTCTTGGGGGATCTGATCCACATAGTCATCAGCCTTCCTAAGGAAGCTGTAAAGTATGAAAACGTCTCTTTTTACCCTTTTAGGGAAAAAGATAGTGCTGTAGTAATAGGTTTTACTACCTTTTTTAAATATGGAGTATATGGTTTTATTTATCCGGTTATTTTGTTTTTTCATATATTTTCAACCGTATCTATCATTTATTTCCTGGGCAACAATTTCAGAGGATATTAAGGTCATAGGGACCCCGATTCCAGGGTGGGTGAATTGCCCGGAGTAGTATAGGTTTTCAACCTTCTTGCTTTTATGTGCCGGTCTAAAAAGTGCGGTTTGCATCAGAGTGTGGGATAATCCCAGCGCAGTTCCCTTGTAGGCATTGTAACGATCTTTGAAGTCTTCCAGGGCGAATATACGTTTAACCACGATATGATCCCGTATGTTCTCCTGAGTTTTAGCCTCCAGATCATCCAAAATCTTATTGTAGAGTGCCTCACGTTTTTCAGTGGTGTCCTTTATTCCTGGAGGTAAGGGGATCAGTATGAATAGTGTATCTGAACCTGGTGGAGCAGCAGTTTTATCAGTTTTTGAGGGTATGTTCACGTAATATGATGGATTTTCAGGCCAATCAGCCTTTTCAGGGTCAAAAAGTGTGTCGAAACCTTCAGCCCAGTCTTTCTCCAGGAACAGATTATGGTGCACCAGGCTTTCCATCTCCCGGTCAATCCCCACATAGGCCACCAGTGCTGAGGGTGCTAAAACTCTCTTCTCCCAGTAATCCTCATCGTAAGTCCGATTTTCTTTAGTGAGAAGATCCAGTTCTGAATGAGCATAATCAGCATTCATAATAACGATATCTGGTTCGTAAACTCCCTCACTGGTTATTACTCGTTTAACATTTTTTTCATGAACTTCTAAAAGTTCCACTGGTTCATTGAACCTGAATTCAGCCCCATAGGACTGGGCCAGTTCCATCATGGTACGGGCCACTTCCCTCATACCTCCCTGAGGATACCAAACCCCCAGGGTGAGATCAATATGGGACATGATATGGTAAAGAGAGGGAGTCTTCTGGGGTGAGCTTCCCAGGAATCCTATGGAGTACTGGACAATTTTACGTGCTTCATCACTGGAAAACTTCCGGTTTACAAAGTGTTCCAGATTTTCAAGAATGTTCATCCGGATTCCGGCCAGTAACATTTTACCATTTAAAAAGTCCAGTATGGAAGTGTAATCACGGTAGAGCATTTCTTTAACTGAGTGATCGTAAAGTTCCTCAGCAGAAGCAAGGTATTCTTTAAGTTTTTCAGCTCCACCTTCCTCCAGACTGTCGAATAATTCATAGTTCTTCTCCAGATCAGAGGCAACATCCACCACTTTGGTGTCATCAAAGAAAACCCGGTAGGACGGGTCCAGCTTGTCAAGTTGAAATAAATCCTCTGGCTTTTTATGGAAATTGGCATAGAAATGTTGAAAAACATCAGGCATCAAGTACCAAGAGGGCCCCATATCAAAATAAAAACCTTTCTCACTGTAAACACTCGCCCTTCCACCAGGTCCTTCATTCTTTTCAATGACAGTGACCTCATATCCATCTTTGGCCAGCAGAGCAGCTGCAGAAAGCCCCCCAAATCCAGCCCCCACTATTAAAACTTTCATGATATCATCGGATTATTTTTTTCTATTTTAAAATATTATACTTTAATGTCAATAACTACATTATGTTCATTTATTCTATATATTAATTATCATATACGAATTGTTCGTACGCTAATTGATGGCTAAACATTTAATAAATATGACGAATAAGAATAAACATTGAAAAATATCTTATAATCATAAATCTTCAAATCTCATGCTGAAAAATAGTTTTTCACAAATATTACATGGTTAAAAGGGGGGGTTAATTTATTAAATGGGCTGAAATCCGCCTAATTATTGATTTAGGTCGTTTTCAATTTTTAGTATTTGGGTTTCTTTGTTTTTCTGCTGGTGCTTTTCTGGCGGTTTTATTCAATGAACCCTTTTCATGGCAAAGATTTATACTAGGATACCTAGTTCTGGGTCTAGCTCATTTATCTGTTTCCTACAGTAATGATTACTGGGATTTTGAAGTGGACCATTTCAACCAGCCCACCCGTTTTACTGGAGGTAGCGGGATTTTAGTGGAAAATCCAGAACTAAGGCCTTTTGCCAAAAGATTTTCCATATTTTTAATTTTGTCATCGCTTTTACTGGCTTTAATCTTCGCGTTAATTTATTCTTCCCTCACTTTCCTGGCACTGGCCCTATTGGGAAGTGCTCTGGCCTGGTACTATTCGGCTCCCCCTCTGAAATTATCCTACAAGGGATTAGGTGAGATTTCAACCATATTAAGTGGATTTATTTTACCAACATTTGGTTATGTGGCTATGACAGGTTATATAGACTTGAAAATAGTCCTTTTTGCCATACCATTCATGATTTATATGTTATTTTTTATTTTAAGTGTGGAAATACCTGATATGGAAGGAGATAAAAAAGGGAACAAAAATACGTTTATTGTTAAAAAGGGGAGAAAAACTGGCTTCATCTTAATAGGTTTATCCGGAGTTTTAGGGACATTATCCCTGTTTTTTTTATCATATTCCGGAATTTATTCACAGATAACATTCAAGATGATTATAATGGCCTCATTAATACCTTTAATTGTTGGTTTAAACGCTCTAATCAGGCGCACAGACATAAAGGATGCTGCGACCCGTCTTGTCAATCTAAATATTCCTGCCCTGGTAATTTTCATCCTACTTTTAGATATTTATTTTCTAAGTCTTATTCTTAACATTAAAATGTTATTTTAAGTTTAATGAAACTTGTGGAATTCTAATAAAACTAAAGGATTTATAGAATTTAAACAGAAATTCTAATCAGAATTCGCGTTCTTTAGTCTGAAATCTCCAATTCTACCCTCTGTTTCTTTCAGGATCAAAATCAAGAAGATCATACCTATGACGCTGGGAACCCATAACTGACGGTAGAAGCAGACTGCTGTCCAGAAACACATAATCAAAAAAAGGCTTGACACCATTGCTGGAGGTTTATAACTTTTTAGTTCATTTTTTAAAATTAATAATCCTATTAAAGCTGCTATAGCTCCGGTGAGTATCCAACCCAGGAAATTCTGCAGAGGAACTCCATAAAAAATACTGGTATGTTCATACACCCAGAAATTAAGGGAAACAGCAGCCGGATCCAAAACCAGATCAACCACCAGGACCAAAAAAGCAGTGGCTAATATTATTTTAAGATTTTCACTCCATCTTTTTGAGGCCAGATAAATACATCCCAAAAATAGGGGCACATAAGCAAAAGGTACGGTAAAAGGAGTGTAACCAAAAATTTTCATGCCAATCATATCAGTATAATGGAAAGGGGAGTAGGGGAAGCCAGTGATGATGGCAAAGGTTTCAATGGAAAAGGCGTAAATGCTTAAAATGATAATGGTGATTAATCCCTTTTTCCATCCCAGCCACAGTATAACAGAGGCAAAACAGGGAATGGATAGGAATATTATGAACATAACAGAAATAATGGACATTCCAGGACTTATTTCAACGTTAGACGTGAAGAAAGCAGCAATAACCAGGATTAGAGCTGTAATCCACAAATACCTAGAATAATCCCCCACCATAACTTCACCCTGATTTCACAAATTCTTTGTTACAAATAAACTTACATCAACCAATAGAATTAAACTTTTCTCTTTAAATTAATATTCAATGTTTTTTTTACATCCTAAACTTCAACATCCTAAACCATCCTCAGTTGAAATCTTGATGAGAATTCCAACAACTATCTACTTTCAACTTCGGAAAAAGAAGGTTTTAAAGTGATAGGGGGTTTTGAGGTATTCGCCAAAAAAATTTGAATAAATTTGTCTTTTCGGAGAAAAAAGGATAATAAACGAATTTGAAATTTTGATGAAAGTCAAAAATCCACTAACTTTCCAGTCCCGAATAGAGAAAAATTTATTATGATATAAAAAGCTATTTTAATTTATGATAACTCCCTTGGGCCAGAACAAAAACCCGGATATTAAACGTTTGAGGGAAATTCTGGGTGTGATGGCCAAATATCGCTTTGGAAATACACTGGTTAAATTAGGTATTCGAAGTGGATTCAGCATACCCACCATACTTTCCAGGGGTGAAGATGATGAACTGGACAGCACTGCTCCTGAAAGATTCAGAATGGTCCTTCAGGAGTTGGGAACAACTTTCATTAAACTGGGACAGGTTTTAAGCACACGCCCTGACTTGGTGGGTAAAGACATTGCTGATGAACTAACCAAACTGCAGGATAAACTACCTCCAGTCTCTTTTGAATCAATTAGGAGTGTGGTGGAAGCTGATCTGGATCTTCCCCTGGAAGAAATATTCATTGATTTTGATGAAGAGCCCATAGCATCCGCATCCATTGCTCAGGTTCACCGTGCCAGACTTCCTGATGGACGAGATGTGGCTGTGAAGGTGAAAAAACAGGGGATAACCAAACTCATAGAACAGGATATAGCCATAATGCGTTACCTGGCCAATCAGGCTGATAAGAGAATAGGAACCCTTAAATATTACAATCTCCCTGGTATTGTGGATGAATTTGAGAGGGTAATTTTTAAGGAGCTAGATTTTTCCCAGGAAGCACGCAACATAGAACGATTCAGGTCCATGTTTGAGGATGACCCTCGTATCTCAGCCCCGGAAGTCTTTCGTGAGTATTCCACCAGCCGAGTGCTCACTATGGAATACATCGATGGGGTGAAGATTAGTGAAGCCCTGGAATCTGACCTGAAAGTGGATGGCAAGATTATTGCAGAGTTAGGTACTGAATGCTACTTTAAACAGATATTTGAATTTGGATTCTTTCATGCTGATCCTCACCCGGGTAACATCATGGTTTTACCGGGTAACAAATTATGTTTTGTAGATTTTGGAATGACTGGAAACCTGGAGCGAGATTTCCGGGAAAACCTGGCTGAACTTTTCATATTTACGGTTAAATATGATGTGCGGGGTATGATAAACCAGATGATGTACATGCGCCTGGTTGATGATGACACTGACCTGGAAACACTACGCTACGATCTAATGGATCTACTAGACCGTTTTTACGGGGCACAAATTCAGGATGTGGGAGGTATGATCAACGAGTTCAGCATGCCCGGAGTGATGGTTAAAAATAAAATAAAACTACCCAGGGATTTCATCTTACTGGGAAGAGTACTCAGCATGGCTGAAGACCTGGGAAGAAGACTAAACCCAGAATTCAATGGAATTGAGGTCGCCCAACCCCTAATTAGAAAGATGATCGCCCGTCGCATGAACCCCCTTCGCCTGGCAGATTACCAGACAAGATACCTTTTTGAACTGGAACACCTTTTCAAAGATCTTCCAGAGACCATCAACCGCATTTTCCTCCGGTTTGAAGATGGTAAAATCAAAATGGAAATAGAACACAAAGAACTTGATGAATTTTCAGCTCATCTGGAAACCATAACCAACCGTGTGGCCCTGGCCATGATTGTGTCTTCCTTAATCATAGGATCCTCCCTTATCTTACAAACCGATAAGGGCATGCCCATGCCAGGACTAGGATTTTCAACCATTGGCATTATCATATTCCTTATTGGAGCATCACTAGCTATAGCACTGGTAATATCATTTATCCGGCGATTATAACTCCATGATTAATAACATCTCTGATAATTAGGAATCTTAATCGAAATAGATTTAATATAAATAATTTTTTATGAGTTTTCATATACTATAAATTACACGGGGCTGCAAGGAGTGTTATATTATCTTGAAATATTATATGGTCTGTTATTAACCCTTTTTTTAAGTATAGTGCTGGGATTGTTACTGGGCAGCCCTGGATCTTATGCTGGTTTTATTTTATCCACTATTCTGGTAGGATATCGTGTGGGAGATGAAATTGCCCTGGGAGCCATCCACGGGGCACTGGTAGGCATGTCCACAGGAATTATCTTCGCGGTGGCAATGATTATAATGGCTAATTATCAGGGAGGGATTGGAACTAACATGATGGAAATGGGAGTTCTGGCAATAATTATAGGCATAATGCTGGATGGGATTATAGGATCAGTGGGGGGCTCTATAGGCTCCTACATAAGGGATAGAATTTTGTTAATTTAGGATTTAGCAAATAATTAACTCAGTAAACCAGGTATACATCCAGAGATCATTTAATTCAAAAGGTCATATCCTATAGCAATCTTAATATACCTTAATCATTTCTGGAATAATTTCTAGTATAAAATGATCATTTTTTCAGGATATGAGGAAATTTTTATAGAAAATTTTATATTTTTTTCTTATCAAAAGTTTAAATGACTCAAGAATGAGGTTGTGAGAAAAATGCGTAGAAAAGATAGTTTAGAAGAAATGAAGGAAGTAGTTAAGGATATGTTGGAAGATACTGCTCGAACAGTTGATAAAATTCGCTTCGACATCGAAAAATCCGTGGTAGACTACACATTCCTGCCAGGTAAGGATATTATAGAAACTGATGACAGTATAATCGTGAATATTGTACTTCCAGGTATCAAGAAAGAAGATATTAATCTCAAACTCACCGAGACCAAACTAAAGGTTAAAGCCAAATTCGACTTTGAACACAAAATGGGTGGAAGCTATGTAACTTTATCAGACCGTAAAAGCGGTTACATACGCCGAACTGTCCGATTACCCAAAAAAGTCATAGCCGAAGAAGCTAAAGCCAAATACGAGAACGGTATACTCAAGGTGGAAATTCCCAAACAAGAAAAAGAGGAAGGAACTGAGATAACCATAGAATAAAACTTTCTATCAAACATTTTTTTTAGCAGTGGGTGTGAAAAATATGTTTTTTTTTTTTATTCATACCCAATTATTTTGTAATTCATTACCATCCTCATATCTGATGTTCAAAATTAATCAAATAAAGATTTTGAAACGATTTTCAAACCATTGAAGCGTCCTGAATTCTTCTTCTAATAATAACTGGGTTTCTTAAATTTTATTCTTATAAGTAAGTAGTATTCACATATTTTTTTTAATTAAATTTGATTGCTGTTCGTTCAAAAATTGGTTTACATTACATTTTAATTAATACCAAGCTAAGGGACAAAATTGAGTTTAAGAACCTAAAGATTCATTAGATAACTTTTATTGAATAAATCTATTTGATTGATCTCAAATTATTATCCTAATATGTTAATTTTGAGTAATAATGTTATTGGTTAAAATCAACTTTTGAAGAAATTAGTAACTTTAGAACTAATTAGTAATATACATAGTTTTAATAAATTTGAATACAAAAAATATATTATCTGCCAAAATGATTAGACTGATTAAATCAGAAATCATAGGGCAGTTTAATTAAGTATTTGCATTAAAAATGTAAAGGGGGGTGAAAATATTGGAGAAAAATAACCTAAAATCCAAAAAATTTCTTTTCTTCGCAGTATTAACCATTGTTCTAACACTAAGCTTAGGTACGGTATCTGCAGCCAACATTGATGTAAACCCTGGTGATAGTATCCAAAGTGCTGTTGACTCTGCAGTTGATGGAGATACTATTATAGTACACGATAATGCCGGATCAGCGTACACTTACAATGAAAATATCAAAATAAAGGATATAAATGGTCTTAGCATCATATCCGATGGTACGGTAATTGTTAGTGCTACTGGAGGATCTGCAAAGAACGACAAACCTGTATTCCAAGTGGATAAGAAAGCAGATAATATTGTAATCAATGGTTTCAGCATTACTGGTGCAACCAAATCTTCTGGTGTAGAAGTTAAAAACAAAGACAGCACATCCATCTTTATAATAAATAACCTCATTTATGGCAATGAAGTCGGTGTAACAATTAAAGATGGTACAGCAACCATCAAGGACAACAAAATTTACGGTAACAAGAAGAATGGTGTAAATCTTGAGAAAAAGGAGGCCAGTGCTGAAATAACTAATAACAAAATCTATGACAATGGAGAAAACGGTATAAACGTGCAAAGTGGTAAAGCTACCATCAAGGACAACGAAATTTTCGGTAACAAGAAGAAGAATGGTGTAAATGTTGATGGAAAGGAGGCCAGTGCTGAAATAACTAATAACAAAATCTATGACAATGGAGAAAACGGTATAAACGTGAAAGATGGTACAGCAACTATATTGTACAACGATATTTACAGTAACACCAAAGACGGTATTAAAGTTGAGAAAAAGAAAGCAGATGATAAAATAATTGGAAACAACATTCATAACAATGGAAAAAACGGGATCAATGTTAAAGATGCCAATCCAGTCATATCCCACAACAGAATCGTTGGTAACACTGAATATGGGATCCTCTGGGATAGTGATGCGAATGGAGTTGCCATAAACAACTGGTGGGGAGATAACAGCGGACCAGCATTACCAAATGATGTAAATGTTAAAAAGAAAGGGACACTTGACGTCACAAAATGGTTGGTTCTAAAAATTTATGCCAATCCCACATCTATAATGGTTGGCCAATCATCCACCATAACTGCTGATTTAACCTACAACAACTTCGATGAACTAACGTATCTCGCACCTGATTTCTACCACGTGCCCAATAACATACCTGTAGTATTCAATACAGATATAGGGATACTGGGAAGTACAACCATAACCAAATACACACTGAATGGAATCGCCACTGCATCCTTACTGGGAAACATACCAGGCATAGCACATGTAACTGCAACTGTGGACCGCTATACAACTTCACCACATGCAATAGTTAACATATTAGCAGCTTCATCTGAAACAGTAAACGCAGCCGGCACAATTGGAATGCAACCTACCGGACTACCATTAGGACTACTGGCACTTGCCGTTCTACTGATAATAGGTGGAATCTTTCCTCTTCGAAAATAAACATTCCCTTTTTCTTTTTTTTTATTAATCCTAATACCAGAATATCTCTAGTTTTTCAGAAATTCCCTCCAGATTTATATGCTTTGAAATATAGCTCCATGAAATTTCTTTAAGGGTGATGTTAATTGAAGAATGAATACTCTCAACAGTCCCTGAACCTATAAATTCTGGTTATCTTGAATGACAAAAACCAACCATGAAGTTACATTAACGTTGGTGATTCTTAATTTTTGCTTAATTTTTGATTGAGTACTTATAATAGATTTTTTTTGGATTTATGAATGCTCCAAACTGTGATAAATGGAAATAAGATATAATTAATTGCATTTTTCCAATATAAATTCATGAATTTTTCATTTTTTCAATAGCTCTTCCCAGCCTCTTCATTCCCTCTACGATTTCATCCTCACTGCAGTTGGAAAAATTCAATCTCAGGGTATTAGTTTCAGGATTATCGGTGTAGAAAGCCTCACCTGGAACAAAAGCCACTTTTTCTTCAAGAGCTATTTCAAACAACTCCAGGGAGGACATACCATCAGGTAGGGTGACCCAGAGGAACATCCCTCCCTCGGGTTCTGTGTGTTCAACCCCACTGGGCAGGAATTCTTTGATGCAATCCACCATCTGGTCTCTCTGTGACTTGTAAAGCTGCCTTATCTTCTGAATATGGCTGTCAACATCGTTGTCAGAGAGATACTGATGAACCACCCTCTGGGTGAAATAGTTAGAGTGGAGGACTGAAGCCTGTTTAGCAGTTACCAGTTTATCCATAATCTCTGGAGGAGCTACAATCCACCCCATCCTCATCCCAGGAGAAACGATTTTGGAGAATGTCCCGAAAAGTATGGAGTCTGCTAGTTGAGATTTAATAGGGGGCAGTTCTTCACCCATGAAGCGAATATCACCGTAAGGATTGTCCTCAACCAGGATGGTGTTGTTTTCCTCTAAGATTTCAGCAACTTCCCGTCTTTTCTCCTTGGAATAGCTTATACCAGTGGGGTTCTGGAAACTGGTTACACTGTAGAACATTTTAATATCTTCAGATTCAAGCAATTCCCTCAATACCTTGGTGTCGGCTCCATCCTCAAGTAGAGCAACAGAATGGAAATCTGGTTCGTATAGACCAAAAGCCTGTATTGCCGCTAGATAGGTGGGTCTTTCCATTATCACCCCATCACCACGGTCTATGAAAATTTTTCCCACCAAGTCCAGGCACTGCTGGGATCCATTGGTGATCAGGATATCATCAGCACCCACCTCTAAGCCCTGTTTGTGGTATCGCTGGGCTATGAGTTCTCTTAAAGGGCCATAACCCTCGGTGGTGCTGTACTGGAGGACCTTATCTCCCTCCTCATCTAAAACCTTGGAAGTGGCCTTTTTAATCTCCTCTACAGGGAAGGTTAAGGGGTTGGGCAGGCCTCCAGCAAAGGAGATCATATCCGGGTCTTCGGTAACCTTCAGAGTCTCTCTGACAAAGGATCGGGGTATGTTATTCATGCGACGGGCAAAAGGGTAATTCATAAAAAATTCCTCAAAAACAATTCAATCTTTTTCCTATTAAATCTGGTTCATATTCCTTAAATATCTTCCTTATTTTGCATTTAGTCCTATTTTCCATTTAGAATTAATAAGTTTTCAATTTTAGCTATGGATGAATAAATGTCATATTCATCACCCATCTTATTATGGTTTTTTACTACCATACCTGCGCACATGTTTCCAGGCATCATGATATTTCTCAAAACCTTCTTTATGGGTGTACATGGATGAATCTCCACGATTAAACACACCACGATCGTCACCCACCGGGCAGACTTTAATACAGATACCACACGGTGAGGAGTACTGTTTTCTGAGTTTTCTGATGCGCCTGGCGCACTTCATCTTATTTATCAGAGGTGGGAAATCATTCACTGCTGCCAATTCATCTTCCAGGAGTATGGTTTCACCTTTAGATAGATCTACTTTCCCTGGTGATGTTTTATTTTGTATGGCTTTCACTGGACATGAATCTGCACAGGAAAGGCATCTGGTGCACAAGTCGTCTCCAGGGATGGGATCAGCCTCTATGTTGGCTGTGGTGAATATGGATGTAAAACGCACCCTGGGGCCGAATTTTGGGGTGAGAAGGATGTTATTCAGCCCAAATGATCCTAAACCCGCCAGGTATGCGGCATGTTTATGGGAGAAAAATGATAAGGGTTTTTCCAGTAGTACTTCTATGTCACCGTAACCATCTCTTGGTAGACTAATGGAAGGATAGCCTTTCCCAGTAAGGTAATTGGCAATTTCATATGCTTTCACATCCAGAAGGATGTTAATTGTTCGGTAATGTTCATGATAATAGATGGAGGGTGCTGTTTCTACAATGGGAAGTTGCACAGGTAAACCAATCACAATCACGGTTCTGGCTTCTGGATAGATGGATTGTGGCCAGAAATCAGAGGGGATCCAGTTTTGAAATTGTTGTGGAAGTTTATCTGGTGGATTCTCCCACCTGTCCACTGGGGCGAAACCCACCATAGATATTCCCAATTCATGACATCTATTTCTGATTTGGTTTTTAAGAGTTAGGGGTTCTTTTGATTTCATGAAAATCAATATCCGAAACCTTTTAGAAACAATTTTTTTTAAGGGGGGGGTCTCAATTATTTCAAACATCCATATTATTATATTGGCAAGGATAGTGCATAAAAATTATGGAAAAATTGAATTTTCATAATTTCTAATTAGACCTTTCACGTTTCAAGTGGATGATTTCTCGATCTATGAAATATACTTCCTTTCTCTATGTGAATTCACCCATTTCAGCCCCTCGAACCAGAATATACTCACAGAACCGGCTAGCAGGCACAGTAATATTTCCTGCAGGTTCAAGGGACTGAACTGAAAGAGCTGCTGCAGGGGTGGGAAGTAGAGTACCATTCCCAGGAACAACAAAGCACCCCCTAAAACCCACCACAGGGCAGTGTTAGGTGAATTGATGGTTTCTAGGATGGTGAGGGACCAGGAACGATTGGTCATGATCAAAGCTAGATTGGCGAAGATGAGGGTGGTGAAGCTTAGGGTGCGGGCTAGCTCTTCTCCTTGACTATTGAGAGTGAATATGTAAATTCCCATTACTATAAAAAGAACCACAACACCCTGCAAAATACTCATCCCAATGGTTCCCCTGTTGAATAATGCTTCCTTTGAACTCCGTGGAGGCTTTTTCATCACATTCTTTTCAGCAGGCTCTGCTTCAAAGACAATGGAACACGCAGGGTCAATTATAAGTTCCAGAAACACGATCTGCACAGGGAAAAGGACCAGGGGTAACTGGAATAACACGGGGAAAAATGACATTCCTATAATGGGAACATGCACTGCGAAGATGTAGGCGGTGGCCTTTTTAAGGTTATCATAGATGCGGCGGCCCATCTTCACCGCGGATACAATGGATGAGAAATCATCCTCCAGTAAAACCAGGGATGAAGCTTCTCTGGCCACATCAGTACCTCTCCCACCCATACTTATTCCTATCTGGGCTGATTTAAGGGCAGGAGCATCATTAACACCATCCCCAGTCATGGCTACAGTTTCTCCATTGGATTTGAAGGCTTCCACCAGGCGCAGTTTCATCTCTGGAACCATACGGGCGAAGATATTCACATCTTTAACCCTTTCTCGGAGAGTCTCATCATCCATTTCTTCCAGTTCGGGACCTGTTATAACTTTATCTGGTTCTTTAAGCCCTATTTTCTCTGCTATGTTACGAGCAGTACCTGGGTAGTCGCCTGTGATCATCACCACCCTGATTCCTGCCTGGTAACACTCCTCCACTGCCTGTGGAACCTCTTCACGCACAGGATCCTGGAATCCTACCAGTCCCAAAAATTCGAAGTTAAAATCATGCTGCTTACCTGGCAGATCAACTTTTTTAAAGTGAGCCCGGGCCACTCCTATTATCCTCAAACCTTCGCTGGCCATTAATGATATGTTTTCTGATAACTGGGCAAGCTCAGCAGGTTTTAAATGGCAAAGATCCGCTACCGCCTCAGGAGCTCCCTTGGCAGCGATTATGTAATCCTCACCATCCGGGGATTGCCAAACATGGGACATGGCCAGTAATTCCTGGGATAAGGGGTACTCCTGCACCAGTTGCCAGTCTTCATGTAAATGTTCAGTTTCCCTGAGGGTGTAATCTCCCAATTCCTTAATGGATTTCTCCATGGGGTCAAAAGGATCTCTTTGACTGGCCAGGATACTGAATTCAATGAGTTCATGGAATTTCTCAGGTAATTGATCCGTTCTTTCAGGATTTATGCTGAGAAAATCATCTCCGGCAAAGATTTTACCCACTCTCATCTGGTTTAGGGTGAGAGTGCCAGTTTTATCTACACAGAGGACGGTGGTGGATCCCAACGCCTGGATGGCATGGGAACGCCGGGTTAGCACGTTTTTATGGGATATTCTCCAGGCTCCCAGTGCTAGGAAGATGGTTAAAACCACAGGGAATTCCTCAGGGAGAATGGCCATGGCCAGGGTTATACCAGCTAGAAAACCGTTAAGCCAGTCCAGGCGAGTAAACCCGTAGATAATCACCACCGCAGCGCATAAAACAGCACCCACTAGGGCCATGTTACGCACCAGGATACGGGTTTCTTTTTGGAGAGAGGTGTCTTCTGTTTCCAGGGTTTGCAGGCGTTTTCCAATTCGACCCATTTCTGTGTTCAGACCGGTGGATATTACTCGGGCTACTCCCTGTCCCTGTACTACTAGGGTTCCAGAGTACACTGAAGGTAGTCCATCACCTCCCGGAGGATGCATATCCATCACCCCTCCACACTGCACTTTACGCACTGGAACCGATTCACCGGTTAGCAGGGATTCGTTTATAAGGAGATTGCCACAGGATAACATAACCGCATCAGCTGGGACTCGGTCACCTTCCTTGAGCATTATGATATCATCGGTGACCACTTCTCTACCTGCAATCCTCTTCTGTTTCCCGTCACGTATAACCAGGGCCCGGGGACTGGACAGATCCCGCAGAGCTTCCAGGGTACGTTCAGTTTTGCGTTCCTGGTAGAAGGTGATACCCATGATCACGAAAACAAAGCCCAGGAGCATCAAAGCCTCCTGCAGATCTCCTAAAATAAGGTAAATTGCACCACATGCAATTAAAAGGAGGAACATGGGTTCACGGATCACTTCAAATATTATGGCTAGAACCGATCTTTTATCTCTTGAGGGGAGCTCGTTGTATCCCTCTTTTTCTATTTTCAGGGCAGCTTCCTCCTCAGAAAGCCCTATAATATTTTCGAGATCCATTTCTTCTGCCAAGTTCCCACTTCCTTTATTAGAAATTGTAATAGTAATTGTAATGAAAATAATTATTATTGGGAGTTAAATTAGTTAATCGTAGAATTGATTAAGATATGAGAGGACCTATATTTATCTTTTTCCCTAAATAAAGTGTTAGGAGGTCCTAATCAATAAATAAATTGTTAGGTTTATCTAATATGGGATAGAGTTGCCTAAATTTAACAGAATTGAAAAAAATGTCAGATTAAGGAGGATCTGTCTATTTTTTTGGTTAAAAAAATAGGATAAATTGGGTAAAAAAGGAATTATTTTAAGGATTTCACGTAATCCAGGGACTCCAACCGGTCCATGGCTTCTTCAAGATCTTCAAAGGAAGTTGCATAGGATATTCTAAAGTGCCCTGCACCGTACTGGCCGAAAGCAGTTCCTGGAACCAGCACCACATTTTTTTTAAGGGCTTCATCCACCAGTTTTTCTGGATTATCAACTGGGGGGAAGACGTAGAATGCTCCTTCTGGTTTTCGACAGTCTATTCCCATAACTTGCAGTCTTTCTACCACCAGGTCTCTCCTTCTTTTGAACTCCTCTACCATTTCTCTCACACTATCTTGGGGTCCCTGCACAGCTCTTAGAGCGGCTTTCTGAGAAATGGAAGTGGCACAGGTGACAGTGTACTGGTGAACTTTTAAGATTTCTTCGGTTAATTCAGGGGGTGAAGCCAGGTATCCGATACGAAACCCAGTCATGGCATAGGTTTTGGAGAATCCATTAATAGTTATCACATTATCCGAAAAACGGGCCAGACTGTAATGCTTATTAGTGTAGATGATCTTTTCGTAGATCTCATCAGAAATTATTATCAAGTTGTGGTCATCAGCAATATCTGCCAAACCCTTAACATCTTCCTTTAAAAGCACACCACCTGTGGGGTTGCCTGGTGAATTAACAATGATAGCCTTGGTACTGGGGTTTACCAGTTCCAGCACTTCTTCTGGTTTCATACGGAAATCATTCTCATCTTTAAGATGTGCAGGGATTGATCTACCTCCAGATATTTTCACGCAAGCATCATAGGCTACAAAACCAGGATCAGGGATTATAACTTCATCTCCCTCCTCAACAAGTGCATGGGCACAGGAATATAATGCGCCACTGGCCCCAGTGGTAATAATTATGTTTTCAGGGGATGTTTTTATGTGGTTTTCACGCTGTAATTTATGGGCTAAAGCTTCACGCAGCTCAAAAATCCCCATGTTGCCAGTGTAATGGGTAAAACCCTCATTCAGGGCTTCCTTAACTGCTTCACGGATGTGGGATGGGGTGTCAAAGTCTGGTTCTCCCAGTGCCAGGTTGATGGAGTCTTCTCCCACCAGATCGAACATTTTCCTTATTCCAGACAAATCTATTGATTGAACTCGTTTTGCTGGTTTCATAAATATCTTATCCTATTTGTCTATATTAGTAGTTAGATTTATTGATTAGCTGAATATTTACTATGATGAGTATGTTAAAATCTAATCGGATTGTGAGAATTTTTACAAGTATTGAATGTTTCAAGTATTTAATTATTAATTTCAATTTTAAATATCATTTAATCCTATTTGAATGTTGTTTAACAGCCAGCACCGCAATTATAACAACCAAAAGTTTCACACCAAGGTGTTAAATCACCGTTTAAAGCTTTTTCGTATTCGTTTAAGAGAAATTCATCAGTTACCCCCACATCAATGAGGTGCCAGGGAAGTTCATCATTTACACTCCTCTTAGGAATGAATTTTTTCCACCTTCCAAGGGGGACTTTTCTATAGGATGATTCTTCGATAAGATTGCCTAAATCTGCATCTCCCACTGACAAAACATATTGTATAAGGGCTGTTTTCGGGCTTTCCACTTTAAAATGTCGATTTTTAAATTGTTTTTTAAGGAAGTTTACCTTTCCCTTTATTTCATTGTAATTAAATTCCGCCCACTGGAAGGGTGTGTGTGGTTTTGGTATGAATGGGTTGATACTTATTCGCAGGGAACTGGAGTGCGGTGCCATATCTTGCAGATCCCTAATCAGATTCAGCATATCTTTCAGGTCTTGTTCTGTTTCTGTGGGGAGTCCGGTGAGGAAGTATAGCTTGACATTCATTTTATTTTCAAAAGCAGTTTTAATTGCACTCTTGACATTGTCATCAGTTAGGGCTTTGTTGACTACTTTCCTCAGCCTCCAAATTGATTCAGGGGCAATGGTAATGGTTTTAAGCCCGCTACGCTTTAATATCCCCAGGAGATTGGTGGATACAGATTCAATCCGCAGTGAAGGTGTGGTAACTTGAAAACCCCTCTCCATAAGCTCATAACACAGCCTTTCAATATGTTGGTGATCAGATACTGCCGCACCAATAAGGGCAATTTTATTTAACCCGGTGGACTTACGGCCTTCTTCAGCAGTTTTAAGTAGGAGTCTAAGATCAACTTCTCTCCTGGGACGGTAAAGGCATCCTGCCATGCAGAAACGACAACCCCTGGCACATCCCCGGGAAACCTCCAGGAGGAAAGATTTCCCAAAGGCAGGGATCAATTCTTTATTATCTGTTTCTGGGAATACCTGTCTTAACGGGCGCCAGGCATCCTTCATATTTTCTACAGTAACCAGTTTGGCTTTATTTCCCTGCATTTTCCCCGGGACAAAAATGCCTTCCACTTCCCTGAAATGGTCTAAATTCTGGCGAGGATTATCCATTTCTTTTAAAATTTTCAGAAAATCGGGAAAAATGGGTTCAGCTTCACCCAGAAAGAATAGGTCAATGAAAGGGCTCATGGGAAGAGGGTTGGAACTGGCACAGGGCCCCCCAGCAATTACCAGGGGATCTTCTAAAGACCGGTCCATGCTCCGTACTTTCAAACCTCCCTGCCTCAGCATTTCCAGCACATGATGATAATCCTGCTCATACTGCAGTGAGAAACTAACCACATCAAAGTCTTTTAAGGGCGAACCAGTCTCCAGGCTTTTACCATAAGGATAAACCACCCTTTCACAGTAGATATTATCATAATGGTTCAGGTAATCGTAGATAATGTGAAAACCCATCGAGGACATGGCACTGCGGTAGAGATTGGGATAACACGAGGCAAAACGCATTTCCACCTTAAGGGGATCTTTTACCACCACATTATGTTCCAGGAGCATAGTTATTATTATATCTTCTTTTAAATATAATCAGGATATCTAAATAACCTAAAAGATAAACCTTATCCCCATAAAAATAGACCGTAATATGTCTAAACCCGTAATATGTCTAAACTATACAACAGGTTACTATCAAATTAATCCAGATCAGTTAACTTAACTAGATGAATTCGATCTTTAAATTAATTATCCTTACCTGAATGGTCCTTAATTAATATTAAAGCATCCAATATTTCCATGTTTTATAAAAGAATCTATTCAATATTTTTAAATATCTAATGCATTATTCAGGATTAATTATATGAAAAGCAAACAATATGAGAAAGTGGCAGTGGGGGGCACCTTCGACAAATTCCATGAAGGTCACCGATTACTAATTGAAAAGGCATTTGAAATAGGAGATCAGGTGTTGATTGGAGTCACTTCCGATGAATTCGGAGGTTTGAAGGGAGAAATCGAACCATGCAACATACGCATGTCCAACTTAAATGCCCATCTTAAAAATCGATCAAACTACCTCTTATCCCGTCTTGAAGAACCCTACGGTCCCACAGTAGATGATGAATCCATAGATGCCATAGTGGTAAGTCCAGAAACTGAACCTACTGCGCTTAAAATCAACCAGATACGGAAGGAGAAGGGAATGAAACCATTGGATATAGTAACCATTGGCATGGTTTTAGCCCAGGATGGAAAACCAATATCATCTACCAGAATAAGGAAAGGAGAAATTGATCCCCTTGGCAAGATAATCAAAACTAATGCTTGATTGGTTAAAAATTACTACCTTATATAAATTAAATTCATTTAATTAGGTAGTGAAGAATGAGAGATCGGCAGGTATAGGCTGCTACCCGAATAATTTATGATTTGTTACTGGAACATAAATAATTATCAGAAATAAATTTTTCAAATAGTTTTAGAATAATTTTAAGAACCAGGAAGCTACTTAAAATTGATATTGAATAATATGGAAAAGCACTCTTTTTATAGGGGGGATGGTGTTTTTTTTGATTAAAATCAACTCTCGAATCTCTAAAACTAATCAAAAAAGCATTCTATACCTCTTATTATTCGCCTTGCTGGTGATTTACATTACCTACTCCTGTATTCTTATTAGTTTAAATATGGGGCCAATATGGGATACCTATGATTTACTGGCGGATGCAGCATTATTTTCTGGAAAAAGCATAGGTTATTACGACCTCATAAGACCCCCAGTACTGCCAATTCTAACTTCATTATACTTCCTAGTGAATGACCTGGCAATATGGCCCATCATGCTAATAGATGGTGTGATTTTTATTTCAGGCTCCATTGGCCTATATCTGTTATTCAGATTACGCTTTAATGATTTAAACAGTTTCATAGGTGCTTTATTATTTGTTTCATTTCCCATCACCCTCACATTCATTGCCAGAGGTCTTACAGACTTACCCAGCATATCTATTGCCATATGGGGGGGTTTATTCACGGTAATGGCGGTAAAAAAGGATAGTAAATTCTTTTATTTAGCATTCTCTATTTTAACAATTGCCTTTTTCACCCGGTTTTCCACAGCTTTAATGATATTCCCAATAATCCTGTACATTTTAATCAATAAAGATGAGATCAAACCCAAGAAAGATATTCTAACTGGATTTTTAATATCTCTTCTAATTATTTCCTCCTTTGCAATATTTCTCTACCTGAACTTTGCAAACCCCTTCCACGTATTTCTTGATTTTTTCCATAGCAGTTCTTCCTCGCTTGCAAATAATGCCGCTTCTTCCATGGTTTTCTGTTACAACACTGACTTTTTCTATTACGCAAAGATTATCCCACAATGGACCTGGCCAGAAGGATTATTTGTATTAATATTCATTATATTGGGGATAATTTCATTTTCATATGGAAAAATTAAAAATAGAAAGATAATTAAAGAATCTAAGAATGATATAACATATAAAGAAGCTGTATTAACTGCAAAACACGGCAAAATGAAACTTTTTCTCTCTATATTATGGTTTGCACTGTTTGTTTTGACACTGCAATGCGTTCATTACATGATAAGTGAATTACTATTTCTATGTTTTTTATTCTGCCTTTATGAATTACTTAAAAACTTCAAATTCAAAAATTTAGACTTTGATTTCTTATTTTTTTCCTGGTTCATGGCTTTTTTCATATTCCACAGTGTTTATGTGATAAAAGACTTCAGGTACCTCCTGTCAATGACCCCACCAATTGCCTACTTCCTTATGCGAGGATTTACCTTATCAACTTCTCAATTCAAATCCAGTATTAAAAAAAGGAACACGAAACAAATATCTGGCCTGATACTCATAATATTAACATTGGTTTCTATCTTTGCATATTTACCCACCATCCCTGAGGAGAACGTTTATTTAAAGGAAATGAATGAAAATTCCCTAGAACTTAGCGCCTGGCTGGTGAATTATGACCCTGAATATAAAGCAAAGGTCATATATTCTGATTACTGGCCCTACACTGCCTGGGATTTAAAGCGAAATATCAGTAAAATGCCCAGTTTCAGAAACAACCAGGTACTCTACACCGGAGCTCAAGATTACCATTTTACCATAGAGGATATGATAGCATACAACAGCGAATTGGATGCTCATCAAGCGGATTATTACTTCTCACGCCGGGAAGGCTTGAATTTAACCAATTATAAGCTGATCAAACAGTCAGGAGACTTTAAATTGTATGAAAGAATTAAATAATTAAAATGTGTTATTAACATACCTTTCCAGTTCTATCATCCAATCAAGGTTTTTATATAGATTCAATGTTAAGTAATGATTAGAGGAGTATTTATTTAGTTTTAAGGATTTATGAGATAAAAAGGAGTAAATATATGAAGGTTATAGTTGGTTCCAAAAATCCGGTGAAGTTGAAGGCTACCCGGAATGTGCTGGAAAATATTTATTCACAGCTTTCAGTGGAAGCTAAGGATGTTGATTCTGGTGTTCCGGACCAGCCCATAGGATTGGAAATAACTGTTCAGGGGGCTATTAACCGTGCTAAGAATGCATACTCCAGGGAAGTTGACCTTTCAGTGGGAATTGAGTCCGGTTTACTGGAAGTACCCCACAGCATAACTGGTTACCTGGATCTGCAGTGGTGTGCCATCTATGACGGGGATAAATCAACACTGGGAGTTAGTGCTGGTTTTGAATACCCTCCCCTGGTGGTTGAAGAGGTACTCTCTGGTAAAGAAGTGGGTGAAGTTATGGATCAGGTGACTGGTGTAGACCGGTTGGGGCAAAAGAAAGGAGCTGTGAGCCACCTCACCAGGGGACTTCTGGATCGAACAGGCAACACTGAGCAGTGTGTGTTGATGGCTATGATTCCCAGGATGAATGAGGGGGTTTATTTCTAACAAATAACAAATTTTTCCTTTCGATTTACATAAAATCTTCTTAAGGCTCTTCAATAATTAAATAATCAAAAAATGGACGAAAAAACTTCAAATCACAAAACTAAAAAAATTCAGTGTAATAATTAGGTCGTAATAATTAAATTCAGACAACTCACTAATTTTTTAAAAGAAAGTAATTCAAATTTATGTGGTATAAATTTCATAATTTAAATTAATTAATATATAAACTCGTAAAACAGGATTATTAGAAATAAATCTGATAATGAGGGATTATTTGGCTTTGGATCAAAATTTCAGAGAATATGTTAAAAATCATGATTCATTGATTTATAGCTTTACCTTAGTTCTTTTGGTAACGCTCTTAGCATATCATCGGGTACAGATTCAAATTGAAATCGGCCCAATATGGGATACATTTGATTTCCTAGCAAATGCCATGTACTTTGCTGGTCAGGGATTCGGATACTCCGATTTAACCAGACCACCCCTACTTCCATTTTTCACTTCGATATTTTTCCGTTTCTTTGCAGTATCTGAATCTGTAATATTCTATTTAGATGCTTTATTTTTAGTTTTAGGTGCTTATGGGTTTTATTTATTTTTAAGAATGAAATTCAAGGCTCTTGAAAGTTTTCTAGGTAGTTTACTGTTTAGCACCTTTCCCATAGTTCTTTTGTTTACTGGAGTCGGGCTTTCAGACATTCCCAGCGTGTCTTTATCAATCTGGGCATTATACACTACTGTTTTAGCAGTTAAAAATAATCCAAAGTTTTTTTACCTGTCATTTCCCCTGGCAATACTGGCATTTTTAACTCGTTATCCTGCAGGATTCATTATTTTTCCCATATTCTTCTACTTAGCAGTAAACCGTCATGAAATAAACCTGAAGCACTTCCTGGGAGGTGTGTTAGTATCATTGTTACCTGGATTGCTAGTTCTATTGTTCTTTTACCACCAATTTAGCAATCCATTAGAACCTTTTTCTTCATTTTATGCTACCACACAAAAAGCATGGCCCACTAACTACGTATATTACCACCCTGATTCCCTGTATTTCATAAAAAACATTCTATCCTACATAGGGGTTGCAGGGATGACCATAATTTCCATAATAGTTTTAAGCATTTTCGTATGGATAATAACTAACTTTAATCGTATTAAACTAAAATTTAGTAATTTATTCAAGTCCAAAATAATATTTAAGGCAAAATTAAAGATTTCAGCGCTCATTCTGCTCTTTTCGCTATTTATTTTAACCTTTGCAAGTGTAAATTACTTGTTTAGTGAGATTTTATTTCTTTTTCTGTGCATTCTATCATATGATCTATTGAGAAATAGTAATATTCATGATTTGGACTTTCATTTTTTGTTTTTGTCCTGGTTCATGGCATTTTTCATATTCCACAGCGTATACACCATAAAAGATGATCGTTACTTTATCACTATGGCTCCGGCTTTAAGCTATTTTCTAATTGTAGGTTTTAGTGGAATTAAAAAAATATGGGGATTCAAAAACCAAAATAAAAACCTTATATACAATATATTAGTCCTGCTGCTGGTTGTTATGATGTTAATATCAGCAGTAGATTATATGCAGGGAATACTGGATAGTGAATCTCAAAATGCAGAAAAATTAAAGAATATTAAGATGGCCAGTGAATGGCTAAAAGTTAATGATCCTCACTACATTGAGAAAACTATATCCTCTGATGAGTGGCCTTACTTCAGCTGGTATCTGAAGACAAATGTGAGGGCAGTTCAATTATTTAACCATAAAGAGGATTATGAAAACAGTTTGAACTCTGATAATGCTGATTATTTCTTGACAGTAAGGGAAGGGTTAAATTTAACTAATTATAGGTTAATAAAACAGTTTGGGTATATAACCATTTACAAAAGACAGTTATGATAGTTGGGTGCTTTCTATATGAAAACTGAAAAATTTGAGGATAATAACTCCAAAATTGTTTTCCTTTTGCTTTTAATAGTAACTGTCTGTCTGATAACCTATTTTCGTGTTAATATTCAGTTAATTGTGGGTCCTGAGTTTGATGGGTTTGATTTCCTTTCTAATGCTGCTTTATTTGCCGGAAAGTCTATAGGTTATTCAGATATTCTAAGACCGCCTTTTCTACCCTTTTTAACTTCCCTTTACTTCCGTTTTGATGGATTATATTATGGGGCAAGTTCCATAATAGATGGGCTTATATACATTTTTGGTTGCATCGGACTTTACCTGTTCTTAAAAGAACGATTCAATGCAGTTATAAGTTGTGTTGGGTCTTTACTATTTGCCACATTTCCCATAATCATCACCTTTGCAGGAGCAGGTCTTACAGATGTTTCCAGTGTATGCATCACCATATGGGCTGTTTACTTAACTTATCTAGGAGTTAGGAAAAATTCTAAATTCTTTTACTTAGTCCTACCTGTGTTTTTAATGGCTTTTTTAACTCGTTTTAACATGGCTCTGGTTATCTTCCCTATACTTGCCTATATTATAGGAAATCGCAAGGAAATTAAGAATCCTAGAAATATTCTATTAGCCTTTATTTTGGGAATCATGATTTTAGTTCCCCTGTTCATCTTTTTCAGTGCAAAATTTGGAAATGTGTTATATGTTTTTCTGGACTTTTTACGTACTTCCAGTGGTTCTGGCAGTACAATGCACTTCGCATACAACCCTGATTCACTTTATTTTGTTAAAAATATGCCCTATTACATTGGTACCGCATCATGGATTATCATCCTTTTAAGTATATTTGCTTTCTTTGTTCATTCTTACAAAAAAGTTAAACCAGGGTTTTTAGAAAAAATTAAAAGTTTGAAGAAAGGAATTGAGTTAAAATTAATTTTAACTATCGTTTTATTAGCAGTTTTCATTTTAACATTTGGAAAGACGCATTATATGGTAAGTGAAATAATTTTCTTTGCCATTACTATTCTAATCTATGAAACTGTTTCAAATCTGGAAGTTGATCTGGGATGGGATCTCCTCTTCTTTTCATGGTTCATGGCATTTTTCATATTCCAAAGTGTTTACATTGCCAAGGACCACCGATATTTCATAGCCATGGCACCACCAGTGGCTTATTTCCTGACACGAGGACTGAATTTTTTCACCCAGGAATTTGAGTTCAACTATAAAAATAAAAATTTAACCCTGTATATTTTTTCAGCATTTCTGGTGCTGCTCATGCTATCACAGGTAGCCATACAACTTTCAGAGATAGAACATGTTAATCAGAAAAATAAAGTATTCAACCAGGATGTCTCTGATGCCAGTGGATGGTTAAAGGTAAATGACCCAGAATATAAATCTAAAGTGATCTATGCAGATTACTGGCCCTACTTTGGATGGTACCTGCAGACTAATGTAGGGAAAATGCCAATGTTCAGGGACAATCAGAGTTTATACCAGGGTGTGAAGGACTATAACTTCACTGCTGATGATAAAAATGCCTTGAATAATGAACTTAATAGAATTCGTCCTGATTACTATATGTGTGCTTGGGAAGGAATGAACTTCACAAATTACCAAGTCGTGGCCAGATTTGGCTCAGTAACAATATTTAAAAGAGTGCAGTGATAATCAATTGATTAAGTGGTGTTTAAAATAAAAATAGGAGTTATAACTTCTGCTTACCCTGATTTTGAGGATGATCCTCATGGAATATTCGTTCACAGACTCATGCGAGAAATAGCCAAAAAGGGGCATGAAGTGCACGTGCTGGCACCTTACACTGGTGGTGAAACAGATTACCACTTGGAGGGGGTACATGTGGAAAGATTCCACTATTTCTACCCCCGAAGATACCAAAAGCTTTCTGGAAGGTCGGGAATGATCGATAATGTTAAAGAGGGGTTTTTGGTTAAAATTCAAGTATTAACTTACCTCTTTTTCAATGTCTTTTATTCACTAAGGAAACTGAAGAATATGGATATTATACATGTCCAGTGGCCTATCCCCAATGGACTGGGGGCTTTGTTCCTTAAAAAAGTCTATGGAATTCCCTACATTAACACCATCCACGGAGAGGAGGTTCATCTATCTAAACGTTACCATATGCTTTTTGCTCTGCGCTGGCTGGTGAATAATTCCTCTAAAACCATTACCAACAGCACTGCAACCAGGAATTTCTCCATAGAAGCCGGCCTTGATGGGGAAAAGATTGATGTAATACCATTCGGGGTGGAAACAGACTTTTTCAGGCCACTGGAAGTTTACAAAGACCCGGATATATTTCAAATACTTTCAGTTGGATATTTAATTGAAAGGAAAGGATTCGAGTATCTAATACGTGCCATGCCACTGGTTTTAAAGGAACATGAAAATGTCCGATTAAAAATAGTGGGATCCGGGCCACTGGAATCAAAATTGAAATCACTGATCTATGAACTGGAGCTTGCAGATAAGGTGGAAATTGTTAAGAATGTTTCTGATGAAGAACTATTAATGATTTACAATTCCGCAGACCTTTTTGTCTTACCTTCCATTGTGGATTCACAGGGGAACACGGAAGGGTTAGGTGTGGTTTTATTAGAAGCTATGGCTTGTGGGTTGCCGGTTATTGGGTCGGATGTAGGGGGGATTTCTGATATTATTGAAAATGGGAAAAATGGTTTTCTGGTGAAAGAAAAAGATATTACTGCATTAAGTTACTGCATTATAAAAATTATCAATGATAAAGGGATTTTAAGTTGTCTTTCAAATAATGGTTACAAATCAGTGAAAAATAAGTTTAGTTGGAATAAAATTGCTAATTATTATCAGAATATTTATTTAAATATCCTAAGGTAACCCAAGGTCTGCATATGTTTAATTACATTAGAAAAATTTTCAGTAATGATGATTACAAGAGAATTATAGATAATATTATTTCATTGTTTGGTTTGCAGGGGTTTAATTATCTTATGCCTTTAATCACTTTCCCCTATTTAACTCGAGTTTTAGGGCCAGATAATTATGGTCTTTTAGCATTTGCACTAGCTTTTATTGGTTACTTCCAAATTTTAACTGATTATGGGTTTAACCTATCAGCTACAAGGGCAATTTCTATAAATCGAAATGATAATTCCAAAGTTTCAGAGATATATAGCTCTGTAATGGTTTCAAAAGCTATTTTAATGATTATAAGTTTTTGTCTTATGACTTTTATTGTTTCTAGTTTTGATAAGTTTCGAAATGATTGGTTATTGTATTTCTTTACATTTGGTCTTGTTTTTGGTAATTTGCTTTTACCTACTTGGTTTTTTCAAGGGATGGAGAAGATGAGATACATCAGTATCTTAAATATTTGTATTGGGTTGATTTACACAATATTCCTATTCATTTTTGTGCGAAATAAATCTGATTACATCTATGTCCCGTTAATAAATTCTATGGGCACCATAATTGTGGGGTTATATGCATTGAGTCTCGTTCATAGAGAATTCAATATAAAATTTTGCAAACCTTCTATGGAAAGTATTAAAAACCAACTTAAAGATGGTTGGCATTTATTCATTTCCAATATGGCTATAAGTCTTTATACCACGTCTAACCGTTTCATTTTAGGGTTTTTTGTAAGTAACTATATTCTAGGATATTATGCAGTGGCTGAAACAATTGTCAAGGCATTACAGGGCTTGATATCACCAATAAGTCAAGCTATTTATCCATATATTTCTAAACTTCAATCAGAAAACAAACAAAAAGCAATAAAACAATTTAAGAAAATTTTAATGTTAATTGGATTATTATCTTTTTTAATTTCGGTTCTTCTTGTCTTCTGCTCACCTTTATTGGTAGAACTTTTGGCAGGCAGTGCATACACATCAAGCATACCTCTATTACAAGTAATGGTTTTCATTGTCTTTGCGGTAGGAGTGAACAATATATTGGGGATACAGGGACTGGTAGCATTTGGTTATCAAAAGAAATTCACAAAAATTGTGATATTTACAGGAATTATTCACATATTCCTATTAATATTTTTGATAGTTATACTAGGAGCTATGGGTGCTGCTATTACTGTTGTAATCACTGAACTCATTATCTGTCTATTAATGTATCTTTCATTAAGAAGATTAAAAATATTATAGATTGTTTTATTGTTATTTTTGATTTTTTACCTATTTGCAATTATTATATGCTCATCATCTTTAGAAACCTTTTTTTTTTGATTATTTATTTGTTTTGTTCTAGGAATAAATCTAATCAGCTGGAGAAGAATATTTTAAATAATAAGTATTTAATTATGGTGAGATAACTGGATCTGACTTGGAGCACTATTTTTATATCGAATAAGGTCTTTTCAATGTGCTTTTTCAAAGTGGATCTTATTTTGTAGTGTTTTCCTTAAACACTACTTCGACATTAAATAATAAGTTCAATCCATCTTTCGACAATTACGGTTATTTGCAGAGAATAAACAATTAAATCTTTTTTTTTAACATTATTAATAATTTAAAAGGTTTTTAAGAAATCCTATTTTTAGATTTCTTATAGTTAGATTTTATATACTAATTTCTTTTGAAATCTGTGAAGTTCGTTAAATTTTTAGATTAATTATTTGTCACTTAATCTAATTATTTTGGATTATTTTTAATATGTGGGTGTGATGGGATAATAATTATAATTCGCACTTTTCGAGTTCTTAAGAATTTCATCTCATAAATGTTAATATCATCTACTTACAAAAAGTAATTAAAATCTCGATAAATATAAAGATTGAATAATAATTTTCAAATCTTTTATAATGCTGAGGTGTAGATAAATTGTTTGATTATATTGTAATTGGAGCGGGACTAGCGGGTTCAGTTATTGCAGAAAGAATAGCCAATGTATTGGACAAAAAAGTACTGGTTATAGAAAAAAGGAATCATATAGGTGGTAACTGCTATGATTTCTATGATGGAAATGGAATATTAGTGCATAAATATGGGCCTCACATTTTTCATACTAATGATACAAATGTTTGGAGATATCTGTCAAAATTTACAGAATGGCATGATTATGAGCATAGAGTATTAGGGTTTGTAGATGAGAAAAAGGTGCCGATACCTTTTAATTTAAACTCATTACATGTACTTTTTTCAAATTATTTTGCAGACAATTTGAAGAACAAGTTGATCAATCAATTTGGTTATGGTGCAAAAATTTCGATATTGAAACTTAAAAAATCCCCTGATAAGGATTTGAAGTTTCTTGCTGATTTTGTTTATGATAAAATATTTCTTAACTACACAAAAAAACAATGGGGGATGAAACCTGAAGATTTAGATCCTTCTGTCACTGAAAGAGTACCCATATTTGTTTCTTATGATAACCGTTATTTTCAAGACATATTTCAGGGTGTACCTCAAGAAGGTTATCACCTAATGTTCGAAAGAATGTTGAATCATTCTAATATAATTTTAAAGCTTAATACGGATTCTAAGAATCTTTTAAAAATAAAAGATGGAAATATTTATATAAGAGGCACTGAATTCAAAGGTTTATTAGTTTTCACAGGTAGAATTGACGAACTTTTCGATAAGGAATTTGGTCCATTACCTTATAGGTCTCTGAATTTTGAATTTGAAAATATTCAGCAGAAATTTTACCAGGAAGTTGGAACAGTTAATTATCCTAATGATTTCAATTTTACTAGAATCACAGAGTTCAAACACATCACTGGCCAAAAAAAGCCAGATACTACAATTGTCAAAGAATATCCAAAGTTTTGTGACAATGAACAGGACATACCTTATTATCCTATTCCTAAATCTGAATACGAAAAACTTTATAAAAAATATGCTAAAAGAGCACAAGATGTAAGAAATTTAATTTTGGTAGGTAGGTTAGCTGAATTCAAATATTTCAATATGGATATTGTTGTTCAAAGGGCATTAAGAATTTTTGAGGAGAAAATTAAATGAAAATATCATATTTATTATTGGGCTGGGGAAATAAAGGTGGTTCTATCGTTCTTTATAATTTTATGGATAATTTAGTAAGACGAGGGCATGAAGTTCATGCTGTCTTTCCTGATAAAAATATCAAATGGGAAGTTGGGATTTGGAGATATAAGTTGGGAACTGAATCTGAAAATAATAATTTTTTAAACTTTTTTAAAAAAAATCTTTTTAATATTATTCCCAATAGTATTTTGGAATATTATAAAAGTATTATAGATAAGAGAAACTTAAATGGCCTTATAGATAATTGGCAAACTTCTGATATCACTGTAGCCACATTTTATCTTACTGCATATGCTGCTTATTACTTATCAGATAGAACTGTACCTTTGTACCATATGCAGCATTTTGAAGAATTATTTGTTTCTGATAAAAAAAATCGCTTGATCGCGAGAAATACATACTATCTTCCTTTAATAAAAATTGCAAATTCAAGTTGGCTTAAAAAGATAATGAAAGAAAAATTCAATAAAGAAGCATATTTAGTGAAACCTGGTATCGATTTAAAGATTTTTAAACCATATGAAAACCCTCAGAATAAGTATGTCTATAAAAATGAGTGGAGAATTTTAAGTTATTTGGATGAAAAAAGGGAATGGAAAGGTTTTAATGATGCTGTAAAAGCAGTTAAAATTGCTCGAGAATATCTTCAGGAAAAGGGCATAAAATTGAGATGGGAAGTATTTGGGATTGATCCTCCTTCTAAAAAATATGAAACAGATTTTAAATATATTGGTGCAATTTTTAATAAAGATTTAGCTTATTTATATTCAAAAACAGATATAGTATTGCTTACATCGTGGTACGAAAGTTTTCCACTTCCACCAATAGAGGCTATGGCTTGTGGGAGTTTAATTATTACAACAAGTTTTGGGACTGAAGATTATGTTATTGATTATCAAAACGGATTGGTAACAATGCCTCGAAAAATTCTGGATATAGCCAACAAAATTATCTATGCAATAGAAAATCCCAATGAATCCTTAAAAATGGTTAAAAATGGTTTAAAAACAGCTGAAGAATACGATTGGGAAAGTTGTACGGATGTTTTGGAAAAAGTTTTGACACAATCAATTGAGAACTATTCTTTTGATCAGTTTAAATTTTTTGACTTACTTAGTGAAGGGAAATTGAACCAATTAGAAACTTAATTAAAATTTATTACAATCGGGAAGGAATAATGATTTCAATTATTACTGTTTATAATAATAGAACTTTGCTTGAAAAATGCCTTTTAAAGAGTTTAGATTCTCAGACAGCTAATTATGAATTAGTTTTATTAGATAACAAGCATAAAAATTTTAATTCAGCTGCAGAAGCCCTTAATTATGGTGGAAACAAATCCAAAGGTGATTATCTGATGTTCATTCATCAAGATTACGATTTGGAGTCTGACACATGGTTAGCTGATGCGGAAGAGATTATCAAAAATCTTGAAAATGTGGGAATAGTTGGGCTAGCAGGTAAATATGATAGAAATATGATTTCAAACATTACTACTGGGCATCCACCAGAATTGGCAGGTCCAATTCAAATAGAAGAACCTGTAAAAGTTCAAACACTGGATGAATGTCTATTTATCATTCCCAAAAAAATATTCGAAGAAATTAAGTTTGATGAAGAGGTTTGTGACGATTGGCATTTATATGCTGTAGATTACTGTTTAAGTGTTAAAAAAGCTGGTTATGATGTTTATGTGATTCCTTTGGGAGGTTACCATGCATCGCCGGGCTATTCCTTCACTCCGGAAGGATATTATTCAACTCTGAAGAAACTCGTCCAAAAATATAAGGGCGACTACAAATGGATATACACTTCAACTGGGAGTTGGAGTACAGTTTACCCTTTATTTTTGCAGATTGCATACCAAAAACTCTATTATTGGTTGGGATTAGGAAAATAGTCAAAATAAATCATTTTTATATGATTTCGTCAAATTTGAGCATATATTCGCAGTCCATTTATTTTACCATTAGTAATTTCATTATAATTTAAAAATCGAACATTGCTGGAATCACCCCAAACAAAGTAGTAGGTAATATTACTGGCCAACAATTCTTTCTCTAATTCTGCAGAGTTATTAACATTCCTGGGAAGTCCGTAGTATTGGCTATTCAAATAATAAGAAATCTGCAAGGTTTTTTCCCAATTACCATTGGATGCAATATTCCCGTGAATACCAAAATCACTCTGCAATGTTTGACTTAAAGAGTAGATACCATCATCAGTGTGGGGATACACAAACAATTCATAGGCTGGACTTAACATGAATGAAAACACCAAAATTATTAGAAGAACATTTCTTAATCTTGAATCGATTTTTTCAGTTTCGTAAAGAATTTTTGTCAAATAGAAACCATTTAACATTATCAGGATAATAACAGGCCATAAGAAACGTTCTTGAATGAATATTAAACAGTATCCCGCAGAATAAATCGCAATAGTAATTAATATGTATGTTAATTTATTTTTAAAAGATTTATTCATCTCTGACTTCAAAATAAGGTAAAAACTGATTATGATTATAACTAATGATAGAATGGAATAGTATTCAATAGTCACAACTACCAGGTAGAGATTTTTAGAAATTAGTTCTAATTGGTAGGAGAAATTTTCCCAGGATTCAAATGGACTCCAATCTTTCAATTTTACAAAATAAGGATCCTCCCATATGCTGTTAGCAGTTGGATTTGTAGGTTTAATTAGGCCCATATTATAAATGGGATAATCAGGATAATCTGGACCCATAACTGCATGATTATAGTCTGTTGCAGTGCTGACAGTTATTTTATCGTACTTCTCACTTATAAGACCCACCCAAATCCCACTAATAATCACAAAAATTGACAAACCTAGAATAAGATTCTTTTTAACCTTTTTTTTATTATTCAAAGATTTAAAATAGAATAAAATGTTGAAAAGGGTAAAATGAACCAAGAAGAAAGGGAAAATATAACTTTTACTTAAAAAAGCCATAGCTCCGATAAAGCCACATGAAACACCATTAATCCACTTGTCGACATAATTTGATTTGAAAATTATGCTAAAATAATAGGTTAGCAAACATGCCACTAGCAAATCAGGAGTGTCGTAGAATATGGCGAAAAATAAAATCATGGGAATTGAAGTCATTAGCACTGCTCTTTTAATAGGAGTATCTAAATTAAAAGTTGAGCTCAACCGACTGATCCCTATTATGGTGAAAAATCCAACAATTAAGGATACAATCCTGGTTACATATGGTGCATAAGCGGGTTTGTAACTGATTAAAAGTATAGGAATCATTAACCATGAATAAAGAGGACTCCAGACACCATTAATGGCATTGGCCCAGTCTCCGTTAACATATTTCAATGCAATGGAAATATAAGATATCCCATCGGCACCGAGATTAAAATGGTAGTAATTAATGGAAAATAAAGCAAGAATTGAATAAATGATTAAAACCACAATTAAATCCTGGTTTTCAGAAATTAATGGTAACTTTCCCATTTAAACCCTCATTAATTAATTAATGGTTTTTTTGGTGTCAAAAATTTCTATCAACTTCTATCAACTTTAATAGTCTTTATTCGCAGTAATTGAATATATTTAAGATTTTATTCCATCAAAAAATCCACGATAATAGGTGGAAAAAAGGTGTTTATTATGATAATAGATACTGAGTGAGATCGGGAGTAGGATTAATCCCACTATCTGGTAAATTACAAAAATTGTGTAATCACTCTTTTTTGCCCATTTTTTCATGAAGATCCACCGGTTACGGGTTATGTAGTATAAACCTGCTGGTTTGCTAATCCCTCCTCCGGATTGTGAAACCTTATGCCAAACATGGGCACTGGGAACATAAAGGCTTTCATAACCTGCCTGGTTTGCTCTGAGGGTCCAGTCACTTTCCTCAAAGTATAAAAAGTACTTCTCATCCATCAAACCTATTTTATGGATTACTTCTGTTTTTATAAGGAAGGCAGAGCCGCTAACATATTCCACCTTTTTTTGCTCATCAAACTGTCCATGATCCGATTGCTTGGTGCCAATTTGCACGCCCCGACATAACTTCCAGGATATTTTGCACCCAGCACTCCAGATTACATTGGGTTGGTGGTAAATATAAATCTTCGGACCTAAAATACCAATCTCTTCCTCTTTTTCTCCTACTTTCACTAATTCATTCAGGAAATTTTTTCCAACTACTGTATCATTATTTAAAAGTAGAACATATTCCGGTTCCAGATTTTTGAGGGAAAACCTGATTCCAATATTATTTCCTTCAGCAAATCCATAGTTTTTTTTATTCTTTATCAAAATCAAAGAATCAGAATCTAAAGTGCGACTCTGGTGATCTATAGTTTGTTTTTGGCTCTTATCATTACTAAATTCTTGTATAGTTATAGGCTTGTTTTCAGGGTTATATTCAAAAAATTCTGATTCAACTTTCAGTTCCCCTTTACAATATTCAACAATTTTAGCATGAGAACCATCCTTTGAATTGTTATCTACCAGCACTAGTGAAAAATTTGGATATTCTATCCCGTAAACAGATTCCAGGCATTCTATGGTGTCCTGCCAACCATTATAGTTCACGATAATTATGGTTACATGAGGATAATTCATAAGGATCACTAATACTATTTAAATAATATTCAAAATGCCTGGTAGCACCGGTTTTTCGGATATGTGGCATAAATCTCTTTTAATCGTATTGAAAAAACGATTTTCTATTTTATTTTTTTTCTAAGCAACTTATTTTCCTTTTGAACCAGATAAATTTCCCTCTTCAAAAGACTTATTTGGGTGGCTACAAATCCGAATATTAATATTTGAATCCCTGAAAGGATGGTTAACACCATGAAGAGCATTAACGGACGGGTAGGGTCCAAACCACCAATTAAATATAAATAAAATAGGTATAGTGCACTAATTATTCCAATAATACATAAAGTAAGCCCTACTAATCCGAATAGCAGCATTGGTTTTTCGTAGAATGTAAATAGGAGGTGGGCTATGGTTGTTGATTTGATTTTTATCTTGGATTCGCCGTATTTTCTTCCTTTCAGAACCACAGGGATCTCCTTTATTTTAAAACCAACTGCATTGGCTTTTGAAAGTATTTCCGGGTTAATTTCTGTACCTGAAGATTCTAAATCTACAGAATCCAATACTTCCCTGCGATAAGCTCTTAGGATGCCTGTAACTGTGCTAATATTTCCTGTGAGTGCGTAACCCACGATTTTATTGGCCATTTTACTAATGAATAGTCTGTGAAATGGTATGGATTCAGTCTTCCCCCCGGACATGTACTGCGACCCAATTACAATATCCACACCAGCAGAATCGAGAGTTTCGGTTAATCTTGGAATGTATGATGGATCGTAACTTAGATCAGCGTCTAAAGTAACAATTACATCCCCACTTGAATATTCAAAACCAGTGATAAGTGCCCGGCCCATTCCCATGTTAATGGGATGTTCTAAAAGAATGACATGGGGGTTTTCGGCAGCATAATCTTTTACCAGATTGCTGGTATTATCCTCACTACCGTCATTCACCACCAGAATTTCATAATCATTATAAAATTCTTTAAGAACTTTCTCCACGGTTTTTAATGTCTTCTGAACATTTTCCTCCTCATTAAACATGGGGATTATTACAGAGATCTTCATATAATACAAATAGAGTCTTAATTAATTAATATAAATTTCTAAAAAAATGTAGTATAGTTTAAATCCGATTCCTTAATCAATTATTAGAGTAAAAAAGAGTTCTATTTTTGGAGAAAATAGTTATAAGAGAGTTCAAATTTTATTCAAAGTCTTGAAATGTTTAGGCAGGGGCTTCAATTTGGCAGGTGCACCTATGGCTAAATAGTACGGGGGAACATCTCTGGTTACAATAGCACCTGCAGCTACCATAGCTCCTTCTCCAACTTCAATCCCTGATAAGAAAGTTGCATTAGCTCCAACTGATGCTCCTTTACGTATTATGGGGCCTTTAAGTTTATAATCCACTCTCAGGGGGTATCGGTCGTTGGTAAAACAGGCACAGGGACCTACAAATACATGATCCTCAATTAATGAATTCTTGGGAATGTAAACGTTGGACTGGATACTTATATTATTTCCCATTTCTGTGTGACCCTCAACCACAGTATTTGTTCCCAAGAGTACTTTATCTCCAATGTATGTTTTTTCTCTAACCAGTACTCCATGGCCGGTCTGAAAATCATTACCAATCTCTACATCATTATAGATGACGGTGTTGGATCGAAGTAAAGCATTTTTGCCAATTATGGGAGGTTTAGATCTGAATTTATAGCTAACCCCTAGGGTAACATTATCATAGACTTTAGGTTGGTTAATATTTTCTTGTGAGTCAACTCCAAAAAATATATTTTTAAAGTTAACCTTGTCACTGGATCCCCATGGATTTTTAAATAATGCCATAATACCTCAGATTTAAATATTCATTTCAATTTTCATACAGTAATTGTTATATTATCTAACTGGTACTTAATCAATTTTACCATGGGAGTATAATTCACTGACCAGTATATTGATAAATAATATGATCCCAATAATTTGTTAATAGCTTAAAAAATTAATACGGTGATGTATTGAAGATTATGGATAAGGTAAAACTGTTAATTCCTTTCACTCCTTTAATTGCAGTTTTCTTAATCCTCATTCTACGTCCTTATTATCTTTTTCCAGTGGGGGGTGATACAGACTTTCACCTTCTCCGGGCACGTGAAATTCTTGAAAATCCACTTATTGGTCTATTCTGGAGTAATTTAACTTATTACCCTATGGGAAGGCCGATATGGCACCAGCCATTATTTAATGCAGTTTGTGCATTTTTTTGGTATATTGGTGGAGTGAGATTCGCTCAAACTGTGATGTGTTTTATGCAAATTTTAATAACAGTGGGGGTTGCCATCTGCTTTGCTAAAAAAGAATATGGGGATATGGCAGGATTTTTTGCAGGATTTTTTGCATTATTTGTACCAGCAGTCCTCCCATTAAGTGTGCCAATACCTGCAAGTTTCGTCCCAATTTTAGCAGTGCTTACCATATACTACATCCTGCGAGATAAGAAAAAAGCACTTATCACTTCTTTAATAGCTTTATGGACGCATATGATGTCAATTACTTCATTTATACCTCTATTTTTGGCTGATAATTATAGGAATAAAACCAACTTGAAGATTATTGCCATACTCCTGCCTTCATGGCTTTTCTGGATGGGATACTGGATTTACTTCCGGGACCGGTTAGTCACTGGGGGATTTTTCTATTCACTCCTGCACCCCACATTTATGTGTGCCGATCCAACTCTACCCTCATTTTACATACAAACATCCATTTTTCTAGTTGGTTCTGTTGGGTTATATTTACTGTACAAAATTAACTACAGACAGTTTAAATTATTCATAACTTACATCCTTATCGTGATTATTTTCAGTTTCTTCGGATTTAATGGGGATTTCTTAAGAGGTTTACAGTTTTCTGCTCTGCCAATGGCAATTTTGGCTTCATTTACTGTGCAAACAGGATATGAATATCTGGAAAATAATCATGGATCTGTTGTTTCTATAGTGTTTCTAATTATGGTTGTGTTCTACTCATTGCTGGGAATGGCTATTTTTGTGGGGAGTTTACCCAACAAAGAATCAGGTCACTGGGAGAACCTCCAAATACCATTTGAAGGGCATTATAACCCTTTAAAATCTTATATTATAGATAATACTCATAATAATCAGGTCATCTGGT
>JACBOA010000006.1 GCA_013403005.1 Methanobacteriaceae archaeon
CCTAAAAGTGTTAAGCGTTTAATGAAGATTAAAAAGGGAGTAATGTCACGTATAAATATCAGAATTGATATTTGGAACCAAAGAAAAGTTTTTGATGGTTATCCCCCAAGTTTTTGACAGTCCCAAATCTTTCTTGATATAAATCTTGATATAAAAAAAGGATTAAATAAATATAGTTTTTTTATAATTGAGAACCAGAAGTTGGTTTAAATAAAAAAAATATGACTAGATTTTTTTATTATTCACGAACTGATTCTAATTCGCTTAAAACATTCCAGATAAGAGTTCGGGCATGAATTGGAATATTCGGGTCGTTACTGATCTCATCTAAAATAGAAATAACCGTACTGGCCCGTACAGTAGGCTCATCATCATCCTGAGATAATAAATTCTTTGATTCCTCAGCAGCTCTTCTAATATTTCTAGGGACACTCGTATCCCCCATAATATGTTTTAAAATTTGATTACAACGTTCAAATGCTTCTGTGCTCATAATAGCGCCTCCGTTAATAAATTGTGCTTGTGATTTAGTTGTGCTTAAAATGGTAATTCATAAAAAGCCTTATCCAAATTTCTTTATGTTTTGAGCTTTAAAAAGGTTTTGATCGAAAATTCATGAAACAGAAGGAAAGGAATTTTTAAATCCTTTAAAGATGATTTAAGGAGTTAAAGGTAAAACCAAAATATTATATTTTTTTAAAGCTTTCTACTTCCACCTACGGCAAGCGCAACCGTAACTCCGTTGAATGCAGTTTTTTTCAAAATTAATTCAGCACCAACCCCCGCCTGAATAAGTGCTGTGGGTTCTGATACACCAACAACACCAAATTCACGTTGCACCAGTTCAGAAGGGGTGCAATCTGAATGCTCAAATTCTTTAATAGCTTTTAGAGGAACAATTTCTAAGGGCAGATCTGTTTTAACAGCAACGGCTTTGATACTTTCTTCATCTTTCTTCATCTCACCCGTGGCCAAGGCATCCAACCTTTCTAGGGGAATATGGATATGCTGCAAGGCAGAGCGCAGTGCAAAAAAAAGTTGATCCTCGTCAACACCTTTACGACTTCCAATACCTGCCACCATCTTTTTAGGATACATATCCAAAAAATAATCATCTAAAGTGGCTCTTAGGAATGATTCATCCCATAAATGAGTATTATATGACAAGCTGATCCTGGGATGATTTTCTAAAAACTTGAAACGTGAAGGTAAGTACAGATCTATTTTATCACCTTCAGCTAGATACTGGTTAAACATTTTTACCAGATGCTTCTGCTCTATTTCAAGCCACATATAATTTGCCAAGGTATCAAGGCCTATTTTGCCCTGTAAATCTGTTGCAGTGGTGATGACTGGGACTGCGCCAACAATACCTGCTATTTTAACAGCGAAAGCATTAGCTCCCCCCATATGTCCAGATAATAAACTAATCACGTGTTTACCATTCTCGTCCATAACCAGGACCGCAGGATCTTTGAATTTCGATTTGATTAGAGGACATATAGTTCTTACCATGATACCAGTGGCCATAATACCAACCCAGCAGTTATATTCATTGAAATGCGCGTTTAATGTTTCTTTAACGTTTTTATGAAAAACATCAACACCTAAAACAGTGGGATCGTTTTCAAGAATAGATACCATGTTACTGGCAATGTTTTTACCATTTTCAGTGACTGTTATTATCCCAAACTTCATGAAACCATTCCTAAACCCATTTCGAAAACTAATATTTAATGAAATGAATATCTGATTAAATTCTAATTAATGAATGAACATGTTTATCGTTTCTTTAAATTTTAAAAGAACTTGGATTAATGAATATGGATTTATGAATAATTTTGATTGATGATCTCTTTCGAAGATATTCTTATTAAGTTAGTGTTAATATTGAGAGATAATGCTTATTTTACTTCCTACGTTCTTGAATAAGTACAATGTTACTAACATTTATTTAAACATTTTTCCCGTAGAACAATTATGTGAAATATAAATAAATAAAGACCATAATTGATAAAATGATGATTAAATAAATAGCAATTGTGGTGATGGTGAGTTTTAAAGCTTCTATTATTTTTTCAAGTGTTAAATCATCATACTTTTCACCCAATGTATAAGTTCCAGGTTTTTCAAGTTGCACATTCAGAGCACCTGCTGCTGCAGCCATAGGATAACCGGAATTGGGGCTGGGTGTGTTATTAGCATCATTAATCATGACTTTCCATGAATTTCTATAGTTATATCTCAATAAAAAGGAAGAAATCACTATTAAAACACCAGTAAACCTGGCAGGGAAATAATTGAGAAAATCATCAACTCGAGCAGAGAACCATCCAATATCAATATTTTCTTCATCTTTATACCCAACCATAGCATCCAATGTATTTATCACCCGATAAGAAACCCCAGCCAGAATAGCTATTACAATGGGAAAATAATTCTGCATGAAAAATTTATTAAACGAAATATTAAACAATAAATTAGTATATAAAGCATTGAAGATTGTTATACTGCTAAAAACAATTGCTAAAAGACCAAAAATGAAAATATAAGTAAGGGGGGAGATAACTGAGTCGGTAATGTTTTCAGTAAGCGTTTCAATAGCTGCAGAAACCAAATCTTCTAAGGAAAGATTTTCAGTGTTCCTACTTACCAAGAAAGAAAGTTTTAACCTACCCTGATCTAAATCAAGCTTCATCTTATTGTAAACATCATAAACCGATTTTAAGAGAGATTTAATGGCAAATGTAGTTGATAATAAAATTGATGATACGATTAAGAATAAAATGTGGTTGAAATTAGAAAGCATCAATAAAAAAATAAATGAAAATCCGAAAATGAAAATCAATACAACAGGTAAAAAAATTCCAGAAATACGGTTTTTTATTGGTGAACTGCTTAAAACTTTTTTTTTAAATATAATAATGCATCTGCCCATTAAAGCAACAGGGTGAATAAAAGAGGGTAATTCGCCAAGAAGTAGATCTATTAATATAGACATGAAAAATACTATGAAAAATTCTAATAGCATAATTTTTCCCTCAGTTACCTCACTTTTACATCTACAAAAACATAATCTAAATTATTCCTATTAGGCTGTATTTTTCTTATTTTGTATATCAATTTGTTGATCCTCTGGTTTTTTAATGGAATTATTATTTCCATATCTTTATTTTCTTAAAATTATTGATTTTGATTGGATGTTGAATAATCAAGACTCATACCAATTAATTTCTAAATGATCAACAAGTGAGACCTTTATTGCAAGTGTAAAAGTATGGGAAAAATATGAAACTATCTGATTTTTTTTGGCTTGAAACTATAATGATGATATCAGCATGTCTGATTGCATAATTTATAATAGACTAAATAAAGAGTAAGACATGAATTACAAGTGTAAAAATGTAAAGTGGGAATGGAAAAAAGAAAAAATACTAGAGACAATAATTTCAAGTGTAATCATTTTTTTAAGTTCTTTGGTCCTGAAAAAATAAAAATCAATCTTAATAGTAAAAAGTGTATATTTAACATTGTGAGAGGTTTATTTCAAGTGTATTATTAATATATAATAATTAAAAAGTATGATTATAGAAATAACATTAATTATTTCTAAATTTTTATACTTATTTTTAAATATTTAATTTAAACCATTTTTTACCAAAAATAAAGATTTTCACTTATTAAAAAAAAAATTAAATGAGTTTGAATTTTTTAATACAAAAATTGATTTTCAACTTCTATTTCTAATCTTGAGATATAATTTTTCATAAACTGATGTTCAGATTAATCTTTATTTACATGAGACAATTGGAATTTTAATATTTTGTGTTTGCTTTTTTAATATGAAAGTATTTTTTTTCCTTTTTTATGTTAAATACTTATCAAATCCAATTTTTGTATTTACAGTGGAAATTGATCTCTCTATTATTAAAAACATTTTTTACAACATTTTTTCTATACAAGAATTTACACTGGAAATGGACCTCTCACCATATCATTAATATAGGATTAGTAACTTACACTTGAAATACAACTTATCTTCGTCAAAAGTTGCAATTTTACACTTGAAACATACCTCCGTTGGATATTTAATCTGTTGCCAAAAGTTCCAACAGGAATATAAAAACAAGGATATGCGAAATTTCTCTCTAATAATGTTTTTTGACGAAGTATAAGTTTGAATTTAACTGCAGCATTTATTTTGCTGTGTTTTCACTGTTAAATTTCCACTCTTAAAGTATTGTAAATCGATAAAACCATCACCACTCCATAAATACTATTATTTCGGAGTTTTATACTTTAATTGTGGCTATTATAAATAAAAAAATAAACTAGGGCGGGCTTTGGATATATTTTCGTTAGAGTGTGGTATTTATGAACATCTTTGAGGAATTGGGCGAGAAAAATTCGGTTTTCAAATGTAAAAAATTTTTGGATCATAGATTTTTACCGGATAATTTACCTCACCGTGAGGATCAGATTAAGGCTGTGGCTAAGTACTGGGTTGAGGCCTTGAAAAATGTAACTCCTCCAGATGTTACCATTTATGGGAAAACAGGCACTGGGAAAACAGCTGTTGCTAAATTTGCCAAAAAACAGCTCAGCGAAGTTTCTAAGGAAAAAAATGTGAACGTGCGGGTTGAGTATATTCGTTGCACAGATTTCACTACAGAATACCAAGTAATAGCTCGTTTGTGCCAGCAAATGGGTCAGGATGTGCCATATAGGGGTTGGACTAAGGCAGAGGTTATAAATGCTTTCCGAAACCTTTTTAAGAAGAATGTTTTTGGTAATAATTTGATTTTAATAATCATTCTTGATGAAATTGATATTCTCCTGAAAAATGACGGTGATGGTCTTCTTTATACTCTTACCCGAACAGATAATGTTTCCATAGCATCTATAAGTAACTTTGTAGATTTCAAACAATTCATCAAACCCCGAGTGAGGAGCAGTCTCAGGGACCGGGAAATTGTTTTCCCTCCTTACAATGCACAGCAACTGGTGGACATTCTAAATGAACGTTCAAAGTTGTCATTCAATGAAGGAGTACTGCATGATGAAGTCATCCCTTTATGCGCTGCTCTTGCTGCAAAGGAAGAAGGTGATGCCAGGTATGCGCTTGATCTACTTCGAACTTCTGGAGAAATAGCTGATGAGAAAGGCACAGAAATGGTTTATGAAGAATACGTACGTGAAGCCAAGGATCAGATTGAACACAACAAAGTAACTGATATTGTTATGACCTTACCCAGTCAGCAGCAGAAAGTACTGGAATCACTAATCTTTTTAACTAAACGAAAAGAAGAAATCACTTCCGGAAGACTCTACGATGTTTACAAAGATATAACTAAGGGCGATTCAGTTTCATACAGGCGAATTTTCGATTTTATCAATGAACTGGAAATGTTAGGATTAATATCAACAAAAACAGTATCACGCGGCAGGGGTAAAGGAAGAACAAATCTCATAACTTTACAGTGTGACATGGTACTTCTTGAAGATGCCATGTGGAATGGTTAAATGCCAAATTAAAACATTTAAACCATTATTTTACCAATTATTCATTTTCCTATTTCATCCATTTCATTAAACATACATTCTACAATAAAAGAACAGACAAAATTATAAAAAACTTATTTTAAAAAAAATTCTTTAATTAAAATCTTCATTTAAAAATGCACTGTTTTTAAATCACCATCAATAGATTTATTATCAGATTATTGATTTTAAAAGAGCCATACGCACTGGAACACCATAAAATGCTTGTTGGAAGTATCTTCCGTAGGGGGTGTTGTCTACATCGTGGGATATTTCATCAACCCTGGGGAGGGGATGCATGACTATGGCTTCACTACCCTTAAGAAGACGTGAGTCAATGGTATAAGCCCCTTTGATTTTTAAATACTCTTGTGGATCTGGGAATCTTTCTTTCTGGATCCGGGTAACATATAAAACATCAGCGTAGGGGAGAACATCATGGATATCTTCAGTTTCCTGCACATTGACTCCTGCTCTAGACAGATCATGCAGGATCTCCCTGGGCATCTTAAGTTCAGGTGGTGATACAAAACTCATTTTAGCCCCGAACATGGCCAGTGCATAGGAAAGGGAGTGCACAGTTCGCCCATATTTCAAGTCACCCACAAGTGCAACGTGCAGTTCTTTTATATTACCCAGCACACGTTTCATGGTGTAAAGGTCCAGGAGAGTCTGGGTAGGATGTTGTCCTGCTCCATCACCTGCATTGATCACAGGCACATCAACCATTTCCGATACATAACGGGCGGTTCCTTCCATATTATGCCGAATAACCAATGCATCAGTGTATTCAGCCACAATTCTCACAGTGTCGGTTAAATTTTCCCCCTTAGACGCTGAACTAGTTCCAGATTCAGCAAATCCAACTGTACTTCCACCTAAACGTTTCATTGCTGTTTCAAATGACAAACGGGTCCTGGTGGAAGCTTCATAAAAAAGCATTCCCAGGATAGATCCAGAGAGAATATTGGATTTTTCTTGGGATCTGGCAATGGGTTCCATTTCTTCTGCTAAATCCAGAATGTACTCAATATCTCCTTTGCTGAAATCCTTAATTGAAATTATATTTTTTAATTTGAAACCCATGTTCTTCACCATACATTGTTTATGTGGATGGTATTCCTTTAAATTATTACATTACCCTAATTTTTACCATTTTTTTTTTATTTTATTGACACAGTTGTTTGGTCTGGGCGAGGATTGGTTGAAATTATTTTTTATTTTTTCATTTTTTCCCCTTTTTCATTTTTCTCTCTACGAAATCTACTTGAATAATTGGTCATTAACTTAAATTTTCCTCCCAAAGCTTAAATAACCAGTGTGCCCAGTCATTCTTGTGCTGGGACGCACACCTTTATCTCTCACTTCAATTTCACGCACAAGACATTCTAAACTCTTAATATGGTTAAATTCACGTTTTTTAAGTATTCGGGTAAACAGTTTCACCTGGTCAATGTAAGGAGTATAGGCTACAAGGTATCCTCCTGGTTTAAGAGCAGCACGGGCATGTTCTATCACTTCCCAAGGTTTGGGAAGATCTAAAAACACCAGATTCACATCTTTTTCATCTATTCCTTCATTCACGTTCTTGCACTTTATTGTTACATTTTCAAGTCCCCATCCTTTAACATTTTTTTCTGCTATCTGGGAGAAGTCTTCCCGCAATTCATAAGTATAAACATGACCATTTTCTCCTACCATGTTTCCTAGGAATATAGTAGCAGCACCGGCCCCGGTTCCGGCTTCCACTACTCGCTGACCACTACCCAGTCCAGTGTAGGCTGCCATAACTCCCAGATCTTTAGGGAGTATTATAGAGCACCTTCGATCCATTAATTCAATGTAATCATTGATATTTGCTTCAACTACATGGAATTCATGGCCTAAGTGTGTTAGTAAAACATCCCCCGGGGAGCTTTTTTCTATATCATCGCTTTTTATGTAACCCTGGTCTGTATGCAAGTCATCTGAACCTGCCATGAATTTTTTTCCACGTTCACTTATGAGAATCTTCATTTAATATCATTTCCTATATTTTTTCATTTTCAATTTCACCTAACTTAAATTCTTTTCTAGGTTTATTTTTCCCTTTTGCCACGTTTTTCCCGTTGAAAAGTAGATTTTTCCCATCAGTAGAATCACTAGAGTTCTCAAGCCTCGTATCTGATGAATACTCTGATTCAACAACATTTCTAATGTTTTGAGCAATTTTTTCCCCAATTCCTTTCACACTTTTTAGTTCATCTAGATCTGCAGTGAAAACTTTTTCCACACTTTTAAATTTTTCTAACAAGTTTCTAGCGTTAACAGGACCAATATTGGGCAATGATTCTACTATGAAAAGCTGTTGTTCAGTTAGGGTTAATGGTTTCCGGTCTGTCTGTATCTGCATTTCTCTGGAACTTTTATCGGATTCTCGAATTGCCAGCCGGTGGATCATGGCTGCAGTGTCCTCTGGATTGCGAGTGGGAATGATTGGTAGGTTAAAATCCACAGCTAAACTGGCTAAAGCTCCCCTTATGGCATTGGGATGAATTCCACTGCTGTATAGATCATCTCCTTCTAGTATTATAAGGGGATGAGAAAAGTTTTCAACTAATGCCTGTGCCTGTTTATATAATCGTTTATCAATTAATGAGCTTACAAAATCTTTACTGCTTTTTCTTTCTATTGCAATATTAGGACTTACCATGTAATCTGCCACTGGAAGATTGGTTGATTCAATTTTAACTCCCAAGTTGCTTAATTCTCTGGTAACTCCTGATCTGGCTTCCCTATGATCAACATGCACGGTTATTTGTTCATCATTATCTGGTTTTTTCCTGCTAAGCAATTTCACATCTTTATCATCAGCAATGAGAGATTGTTCAAACCCATCATAACCTTTTAGTTCTTTTTTCATTCTCCGCTCTCGATTTATGCTGGAATAATAGAATGATTCGTCCCTAGTATTCTTAGTTATTAAAACGATCATACGGCCTTTGGTGGTTCTACCAGTTCTTCCCCTTCTCTGGATCATTCTAATTTCTGAGGGAACTGGCTCGTAAAGCACCACCAGATCCACGCTGGGAATATCTATACCCTCTTCTGCTACGCTGGTGGAAACCAGGACTTGGTAGGTTTTCATACGGAATGCTTTTATGATATTTTTTTGCTCTTTTTGACTCAGACCTTTCTCAGTCTCTCTGTTAGTCTGTCCAAAAAATTTCACTGCATTTATATCATTTTCCTGACATTTTTGGAAAATCTGGTTGACTGTATCCCGGTACTGGCTGAAAACAATAACCTGCTCTCCCTTGTTGGCAGATTTCTTAAGAATTTTCATTAGTTTTTCCAGTTTAGGATGTTCAATACCTTTATCAAAGGATTTTTTAGTTAAAAAAACTGCCTTTTTGAAGTTTTCGTCCATGAAAAGGCCTTGAGCAGCTTTAGTTTTTTTCTGGCGCATTCTTTGAAAGTAAGAGTTCAGATTACTCACTCCCTGAGTTTCCAGAAGTTCCATAGCATGCATCACACTAAAAACTGCAGTTAACATGGAAATGGCTAGAAGACAGTTTCTGGGAGGTTTAACACTTCTGGACATTCGGTTCTGGACCTTCCCACGTGCTCGTAAAATGTCCTTTTTACTGACCTGATGCACTGAGGAAATAACACCCATTTTTTTAAGGCCCTTAAGCCGGTTTTTAAGGACAGTGTCCAGATGTCTTTTAATGGCTAAATGTTCTTTTTTTAACTCAACTTTAATCCATTCAACTTCAATAGGGTTAAAGTAGGGTTTAACATCAGGGTCATCCTCATTTTTCACCACCACCTCTTTTATGAAAAGGTTCTGGCAAACTTGACTTATTCTCTCTTCATCACCACCAGGAGAAGCTGTTAATCCTAATATAAGGGGATTACTTGCTTCTTGGGTGTAACGGTTAGCTAGAAACACGTAAGAATAGGATCCTGTTCCACGATGGCATTCATCAAATATAAGGAGTGAAACATCCTTTAAAGAGTACCTGCCAGCAATAATATCCGATTCCACAGTTTGCGGTGTTGCAGAAATAATTTGTGAATTATTCCATCTTTTCACACGTTCTTCCACCTTAACCGCACCAGTTAAACTGCTAATAGTAGTTTTTATAAAATTTCTGAAACTTTCTTCGTGTTGTACTACCAGAGGTTTAGTAGGGGCCAAAATCAGTATTTTATCATCAGGATATTTTTTTATCCTCTCTGCAGCCACCAGTGCAGCTATAATAGTTTTCCCCAAGGCGGTAGGGGCCACTATCATAGTATTTCCCTTTTTAAGAACTTTAGCAGCCAGTAATTGCTGGTAAGAACGTGCTTCTATTTTTTCTGGGTGTATCAGAGGGTGTTGTATCCACCTAACCATAGTATTAAGTTTATAAAAGGATAGCATATAAAAATGATGATAGTTTAAGAAAGTAAATCGAGAAAAAAGGATATTATCCTGTAATTTTCTCTGAGTAAATCCGTAAATTTTTCATTAAATTCAGAAACTCACTTTTTTATTCAAATGAAGTGCAATACCAGACATTTTAATTAATCTATTTTATTTTACCCTCTTCCTTTAAATATTCATATAAGTGTTTTCCAGTTGATAAGATGAATTTTAAAGCTTCCTCATCATCTTTAAATCCTTCATACTCCCAATGGAAATCTTTCTCATCAATGATCTCTAAAACAACTTTTCTACGCATTTTAAAATCACTCTTTTAATTTTTAATTTACTTTTATTTGTATTACAAATTTTTGTTCAAAATTGTTTTGAATCCTTATAAACATCATTATATGGTTAAAAGTGCTAAACTTTGCAAATAACACAAAATCTATAGTGTAACCTATGTTTTAACTCCATGAACTCCCGGTTTTCATAAAAAAATCATGCCTTAAGGTTATTCATAAGCAATATACTCTATTCCTTTAAATGTAATTCTAGATTCTAGATTTCAATATAGATTTCAATAAATTACTTGTTAAATTATTTATGGAAATAAAATGGATTTTTAACCTTTTCGAGAAATTATTATTTAGTGGCAGCATGGATTTTTCAAGAGTTTTTCACTTGACTTGGAATGCAACCCTTACTAAAAAACTAAAATATATTAATACATAAAAATAATTTTTTATTACTAATAATGGGTTGTGGGTTTATGATTGGTCACCAAGAAAATCAGAGCCAAGTTGATTTAATAAATATTTACAGGGATTTTAATAAAGAATACGGTCATATTGAAGGTGTTTTCGAAGTTTTAGAACAGTTCCTGTGTTTGTGGGAGAAAGAATACTGGGAATCATTATTTAAAGTTCATAGAGACTGGGCTAAAAACTTGCAAGCGCTTTCACTATATATTGATAAACAAACTCAAGTGATTCCACATAGTTTAGTTCTGATGCAAGCTATTAAAAATGGAATATGCCCTGGACAACATTCTATGGGACATTCAGTTAATTTCCATTGTTTTAGAGATTTGAATATTTTCTTGGAGAAAATTCACTCACTCTACATTGGTGGTGCTCTAGTTGAAGATGATTTATGGGCTTTACATAAAAGCGACCTGGCTGAGAGAGTTTTAGGAGTGCTGGATCAGTTTGATGTTTTTAAGGGAAATATATTTTTAAAAGATGATTTTTTCAACTGCTTAAAGAAAGTTTCATGGAACTCAGAAGCTAAATCCTTTTTTATAAAAATTCATAATTTATTCACTTCTTTTCTATTTGAAAAACAGGGAAATCATGAAAATAGTTTTAATCAGGAGTTAAAAAATGTGCTAGTTCTCCTGGCACACTGCAGTGCGGTGTGGTCGGACAGCACAGAAATTCACACGCAGCATGTTATAAGAGCTTATAAAACCTTGTTCAAGATAATCACAACTGATATCACTCTTTTAGTGGATAAAAGTTACTACACAGGACGACTGCTTTGTGAGAAGTGCAAACAATCTTATGAGTTACTGGAAGATGAGGCACCCTATGATTTCAGTCAATGCAGTTGTGGGGGTGATTTATATTATGTTAACTCACCTAAAAGCAGTAATAAAAATATAAATGATTAATATTCTTTTAAATTTCTTTCTGAATCTTTATTAGTTAAAAAAATGTAAATATTTGGCTTAAAAATCTTTGTTGGTAATTAGGGGGTTTTATAATTTCATTTATTATTTTAAAATTATCAAATTCTCCCAGGAATCAAAAACCACGTCTAATCCGCACATACTGGGCACGTAATTAGCTGCTTTGGCTGAATCTACACCTATTACTTTAAAACCCATCTCTTCGATGGGGGCCACCACCATACAAGTATCGCAAACCACATGTCCTCCCGCTTTTTCTATGATTTCAGTGTATCCCATTCGGTCTGAGGCAGCTTTAACAGAAATCGAGGTGCACACCCATAGTTGATTGACCAGCTTCTCCCCTTTGAGTTTCAAAGCCACCTCTTTAATTTCTTCTAAAGAAGCATGTGGACATCCTAAACACACCAAGTCTGGTGTTTGACTGGATATGGAGAGCTTTTCTCTGGTTTCTATTATATCTCCCATGGTTACTTGTATTGCATCCATATTTTCAGTATCTTTCATCACCTTGAGGTATTCAGGAGTGGTGTTTTCAACATGGTAAAGTGCCACGGATCCTGAGGATGCTAAAGCTGCACCCAAGGACTTCAATTCATTAACATTAGGCTTATTATGAAGATTATTATTTAATTTGAAGTAGGGAACTCCACTACCAACTTCTTTGCCAACCATATATCCCAGTGCACCGTAATCTGAACCTTTTAATTCTGCTTCTACATCCACCAGTAGATTAGGAATTCTTCCCTCATCTAGGTGATAGCCATGATTGGGAGTTCGTCCACATATAGCTGCTGATAAAGCACCAGGACCTCCTTCACGGTTAGTACGAGCCCCTAGAACAGAATTAGCATAACAAACAGCTGATGACTCTGACCAAGCTACATGACTACCTAAGGTGGGTACATTGCCCACAAGATAAGGTGTACAAGTGCACGTGGTGTTGATTCCCATTTTACGATAGGCTTCTACTATAAGCTTCTGTTTCTGGGCGAATTCTTCTGGAAAACCGAGGATTTTCCACTGATCCAAGTCCACACCTGCAGGGTTCAGGGTGCTGGGCACCTTAACTCGCGCTCCTTCGCGGACCAAATCTTCCAAGTACTCTAAACCAGCCTCTCCTATGGTTTTGTAGGAAACCCCTGATATCTGAGCCGACTCAATCTCCACCATACCGTCTGCTCCGTAAATATCTCCCAGGGCAACCAGTATTTCCATTGATTTTCTAATTGCAGGACCATATTCGCCCTGATACATTTTTTCCTCTTCTCGGGTAAGATACATGAAAATACCTCAGATTAAAGATTATAAATATAAAGTCGAATTTTTAAAGGAGCGCTATGAATTAATTTCCAAGTCTTGTAGCCATTATTATTGAGTAGTATTAAACTTAAAAATCTTTATTCAGCTAATCTGGGAGGCTACAATATCATTCACCAAGTTTTTGAAGTTTTCAAGTTCTCTGTATGGGAAAACTGCACCCGCCGCTATAGCATGCCCTCCTCCAGCACCGTTAAAGCTTTTAGCAGCCTGTTCAAGTGCAAAGCCAAGATTAACTCCCCTGGAAGTCATTTCCATGGTGGTCCGACCAGAAACCTTTACCTGGTCATGCATACGGGACAGGGTTATAACTGGTTTTCCAGGGTCTAATATATGTAAATCAATACCCAGACTTGCTAATGTGCCCATTATCTTCTTTTTTTCCTTATCTTCAGTGTACAAATACTGCACATATTCCATTTCCTGTGCACCTTCTTTCCTAACCCAAGTAATACCTTTTATCAGGGATTCACGGTACTTATCCAATAATTTAACTCCTTCTTCTACTGCTGATTTCCGGTCTCCCAGGCAGATGCTCAAGCCAACACCTTGCTGTTTATTTTTACCGCAAGCGTCAAGAATTTCTGCATAATTTTCCAAGTTCCTTAGTGCAGATTCTTCATTGGGCATGCTGTAAACTTCACCAAAAATTCTGGGATTTAAATTGCTAAGATGCTCTTTAAGGAAGTCTTTTTCTTCATTGGCCAGGTCCCTGAATTTAATACCATAAGAAATTCCTAATTTCTCCAAAAATACCTGACTTGCCTCCAAATCTCCAGATATTCCTGGCAGTGCGGGTTGGAAGGTGTGGGCCAGGGCTTTGAAAAGTGGTTCATCTTTTGATGATATCTTCAAGTCTTCGTGTTGTTCAACCACTCCTGATTCAGTTGCTTCACTCAGTATGGTTTGGTTGACTCCCTGAAAACCATCACTGTATTGCATGTCTCCAAATGCACCCACCAGTGCCAGACCAGATAAGCTAAACTTTTCCAGAGGCCTTACAGTAAGGTAAGCTACTCCAGATCCACTCACATCCTTGGTTCCATCCAGTCCGAATAAATGAGGGTTCACATGTAAAAGGTTCTCTACTTCATCTCCAGTGGTGTCCATGGTCTGATGGTGGTCTGCTATTATGGCCTGACCTTTTAACTTAGCAATTTGTTCAACATAACCACTTCCCATGTCACAGAAAAAGAAAAGTTTATATTTCTCCTGGGAAAGCCGATGCAGGACCTGTTCCTTGAGACGGGGGACCATGGTAACATGGAATTTACCCCCTTCCTGGGAGATGGCATTACATATAACCCCGGCTGCTGATATTCCATCTGAATCATTGTGGGAGATAACTCTCACCACATGATCCTTGTTTAAATGCTCCTTCAGGAGCAAACCTGCTTCTTCAGCTCTATTTAACAAGTAGTGCTGCTTTTTTTGGTTCATATCTCCATCCTTCAGGGAGCACTCCTTCCCGGGTGTAGTACTTAACCAGTCTTCTGATTCTGGATTCTACCAGCTGCAAACCACGTTTAGTGTGGAGGTCTTTAGGGTTTTCCTTCAGGTGGTCCCGGATGTTCACTGCCTTACGGATGAGGTTCATCAGGTCTTCAGGGTACTCTTCAATCTGACCATGTTTTTCCAGAATTTGGGTTATTTTCATACCAGTAACGCTTTTAACATCTGGAATTCCGTACTGGTCTCTGAGGATTACTCCAATTACACTGGTGGATTTTCCTTCTTTTCTCAATTTTAAAATTATTTCTTCAATTTCTTCGGTTGAATATTCAACCCATTCAGGATTAGATGTCATTTAATCACCTCGATTATCTTATATGGTCTTAATATGCTTTGATTCAACCAGTTTTTTTATTTAATCTGATTTAAGCTTTTAATTCTATTCCATCATATTTCAAATTATATTATTTCCTGGTTTGGTTTTTAAAATTCTGCTGCCAGGCTTATTCCTGGTTGGTTGTAAAATCTTTATACCATTGGGCGAATTTTTCCAGGGAACGACGGCGATGGGAGAACTCATTTTTTTCTACTCTTGTGAGTTCACCGAAGGTCTTAGAGTATCCTTCGGGTATGAAAAGCGGATCATATGCAAAGCCATGCTTTCCTTTTTCCTGATGTGCGATTTGTCCACCGACTACACCTAAAAAAATCTCGGGCTCGGTTTTGGGCGTTGCAAACCCAACCACCGACCTGAACTCAGCGTAACGGTCCTGGACATTTTCCATCAGCTTTAAAATGCCCTTATTACCCAGGGTATCTTGAACATAGGATGAATAGGTGCCTGGAAACCATTCAAGGACACGAATAAAGAGACCCGCGTCTTCTACAATGACTGGTTTGCCCAATCTATTTGCAGCATGTTTTGCTCCGTAGAGTGCAACGTCTCGTAGTTCTCCCTGGATTTCTGGGTAACCCAAGTCCGCGTGTTCCAGTTCTATATTGAACTTTTCAAAGATTCCTTGAGCTTCTTTTACTTTGTGTTGGTTACCTGTTATAAAGGTTATCATTGTATGATACATTGCGATTTTGAACATAAAAACATACTACTTAGATGAAAACCGTGCGAAAATTTTACATGGGAACGCTTTATAAGAATTTTGAACAATCTGTAAGATAATGCTCAGTTATTTCAGCTGATGCAAAACTTTTTTATCCAGTGATTTCATAACCATTAAATCTAATAGTAACTGTTCATGAAAAATTATTATTTTAATGAATTTTCGATATTAATAGTAACTTTAGCGATTATTTTTTTGAAAAAAACAAGCAGAAGGTGATTTTAAATGATTAAGAACAATTTCAGTTTGAATGATAAAAAAATATTTAAAGCAAACTATAAGTTGGTGGAAGAAGCCCATGTAAAGAACTGGGAGGCAGAAATTGAAAAGGGGAAAGACTTGGAAAAATACTGGTCTGAAAAGGCAGAGCAATTTGTATGGTTCTCTAAATGGGACAAAGTTCTGGATGAAAGTCAGAAACCATTCTTTAAGTGGTTTACCAATGCTAAGATCAATCTAGCCTACAATGCAGTGGACAGATGGATACACACCGATAAAAGGAATCAGGTCGCTATTCTCTATGCTAATGAAAGGGGTGAGGAGAGGAAACTCACTTATTTCGAGCTCTACCGTGAAGTGAATAAAATGGCCAATGCCCTTAAAAATTTAGGGATAGAAAAGGGAGACACAGTTGCTATGTATCTGCCTATGTGTCCGGAATTACTGGTCTGTATGCTGGCCTGTACTAAAATAGGAGCAGTTCATAATGTGGTTTATTCAGGATTGAGTGTGGGTGCCTTTGTAGAGAGGATGAATGATTCCAAAGCTAAGGTCCTCATAACAGCTGATGGAACCTATCGCCGGGGTAAAACTATAGATCTTAAGAAAATCGTCGATGAGGCCCTCCTAAAATGTCCCACTATTGAAACCACTATCGTGGTGAAGCACACGGGAAATCCCATAAGCATATCTGAATTGAGTGGTAAGGAAATCTTTTATGAAACGCTCATTGAAGGAGAGTCTGATGAATGTACAGTGGAGGAAATGGATTCAGAAGACCCCTTATTCATACTTTACACTTCTGGAAGCACAGGGAAACCCAAAGCAGTTCTCCATACCACAGCTGGATATATGGTGGGAGTGGCCACCACCTTGAAAATTGTATTTGACATACATGATGGTGATCTGTGGTGGTGCACTGGGGACATAGGATGGATCACTGGTCACAGCTATCTGATCTACGGACCCCTCCTTTTGGGAACCACTACCTTGGTTTATGAAGGGGCGCCTGACTATCCAGATCCTGGGGTATGGTGGAAAATAGTGGAGAAATACGGAGTAACCAAACTCTACACCTCACCCACCGCTGTAAGACACCTTATGAGATACGGAAATAAATACCCTTCCCTATACAATCTCTCTTCACTGAAGATAATGGGTAGTGTGGGCGAGCCAATGAATCCCGCAGCGTGGATGTGGCTGTATAAAAATATTGGCCGTGAAAAAACACCCATAATGGACACTTGGTGGCAGACTGAAACTGGTATGCACATGATTGCCCCATTACCTATTTCTCCTCTAAAACCAGGCACACCTACTCTCCCATTGCCAGGGGTTGATGCTGATGTGGTGGATGAAAACGGAGACCCGGTTCCAGTGGGTGAAGATGGATATCTGGTGATTAAAAGACCATGGCCTGCCATGTTCCGAACCCTTTACCGAGATGAAAAGAGATTCTTGGATGTTTACTGGAAAGATACACCTGAAGGGGTTTACTTTGCAGGTGACATGGCTCGAAAAGATGAAGATGGCTATATATGGATTCAGGGCCGTTCTGATGATGTTTTAAAAATTGCGGGGCACCGGGTGGGGACTTCAGAAGTGGAATCAGCATTTTCCTCCCACCCTGCTGTGGCTGAAGCAGCAGTTATTGGAAAGTCAGACCCTATAAAAGGACAGGTAATTAAAGCCTTTGTTATCCTGAAGGAGGATTTCCAGTTAACCACAGACCTGATAGAAGATCTTCAGAAACATGTCCGCTATGAACTGGGGCCGGTGGCAGTGCTGGGTGAAATAGCTCAGGTTGAAAAACTACCCAAAACCAGAAGTGGAAAGATTATGCGTCGTTTACTGCGTGCTCAGGAAGAAGATAAAGATTTGGGGGATTTATCTACTTTAGAAGAATGATCGTGGTTGGAGATGGAAAATATTAAAAATAGAAAAATTAGATTAATCAACTAACTAGTTTTCATTTATTTTTTCTTTAAACCAAATGAAAAACCCCATAAACTAAAAACTTATAACTTATAACTTAGATCTTATAACACATGATTTCCAGATATGATTATAGCTCTTTTAGTCAGTGTAACGGCCCCTTCTTTCAATTTCATTAATTTTATTCACTATTTGCTGGTAATCCTCAGCTTTTCGGTAACCTTTTAAAATGGAATCAAAGCAAAGCTGACTGATATCATGATGAATCCCACTGATGGCCTTTTTAAATACTAAAAGGTCCACACCCTTATCTTCAACTAGATTGGATATTTTTCCCAAGCCAAAGTCTATGAATACCAGTTCATATTCTTGATTTTTATCTTTATTGACATTTTCTTCATATTTCTTTAAAATTATGTTACTGGTGGTGAGATCTCCATGTATAATGCCACAGTTATGGAGGCAAGCCACCTTCTCACCAATCTTTTCGCAAATAGCAACTATTTCTTCCATGTCCTTATCCAAGGAGTTGGGTTCACCAAAGCTGCTAAGTATTTCCTTGACTTCTTTCCCTGCAATCTTTTCCATGGTTATGGTGCTTTCTTTTTGATCCACATCATAAACCAGGGGGGTAACAACTCCACAACGCTTTGCTTCTGCCAGGAGTTTGGCCTCTTTTTTGGTTCGGCTCTTGCGTAACTGATGGTCAATCTCTTCTATTCTATATCCTTTGGGAATTCTAATTTTTAGGAGGACTTCCTCGCCAAGATATTGATGGGGGCAGATGTTGGCCTCGGCACCCTTAGCCATTAGTTCTGGTGGTAATTCTAGCTTAAGAGAAGATTTTCTCATCCAGGGAACATCCACCTCATCGGTACGATAACGCTGGATAACCTTAGTATCTCCAATGGTTTGTTTAACACCATAATCCCATGACAAAAGGCCCAACCAGGCGATCATAGCCCCATTATCTCCACAGTATTTCATCTCTGGCAGGTGAAAGTCAGCGTAATGTTCAGTGGTCATAACCTCCAGCATCTCTCGCAGGCGCTGGTTAGCAGCCACACCACCCACCAGCAACACTTCAGACTTTTTGGCATGGGCCAATGCCCTTTCAGTCACCTCCACCAGCATAGAAAAAGCAGTTTCCTGCAGACTGTAACAAACATCTTCTAAGCAAGATCCAGATTCATATTTACGGATGGCAGCAGTGAGCAACCCGGAAAAGGATAAATCCATACCCTTCACCGTATAAGGTAATTCAAGGTAGTTTTTAGATTTCCGGGCTAGTTCTTCTACTCTGGGACCTCCAGGATGTCCAAGTCCAACTTCGCGGGCGAACTGGTCCAAGCAGTTGCCAATGGCAATATCCAGGGTCTCTCCAAAGATCTGGTAACCACCAGCATCAAAGGCAATCACCTGGGTGTTGCCACCACTAACATAAAGTGTCAAAGGATCCTGGCAGCCAGTAGTCAGTCTTCCAATTTCTATATGCCCTATACAGTGGTTCACACCCACAATGGGCACATCCAGTGAGAGGGCCAGGCTGCGGGCTGCGGTGGCTACAGTGCGAAGTGCAGGTCCCAGTCCAGGGCCACGGGAGAAGGCCACCAGATCGATATCTGTAAGTTCTAGATCTGCTTCTTCAAGGGATAGATGAATAAGGGGAATCAGATTTTCTGCGTGGTGTTCGGCTGCTTCACGGGGATGTATGCCTCCTTTTTCTGGTATAAGGGCCTTGCCCTCTGAAGCCAGGATATTTCCTTCAGAATCTACAATTCCCACACCTGTTTTTTCTGCTGTTCCCTCTAATCCTATGCATATCAAATGGATCACACTCTAAAAAATCACTAAATACTTCTATAAGATAACGTGAAGTTCAATTAGATTTAATCTGCAAATGGCTATTTGGTGGAATCTTTTGAGTTGATGCAGTTTACTACATATTTTTTATGAGTCACAATTAAAGAACTTACTGCAATCCTCATGGTCTTAATTTTTATTTTGAAGATTTTATTTTTATATATCACCTAACCCCATCCTTTATTAAGTAAGATAGTAAGTAGTTGATAGTTGGAATGATAAAATGGTTAAGGCTGTTAAGAGTTTCGGATCACCAGATATGCTAAGTAGATTGCAGGATAAAGATTCATTATTTTTGTGCGTTATTGCTTCCACATTAACCTCACGCATACCTGAAATAACAGGTGCAGGGGCTTCACCGGAACTCACAGATTACACTCCAGCAGCGGATGTGGAACTGATAATCCATGGTGAACCAAAATGTCTTCAGAACATACCTCAAACAGTAGTGGAAGGTCAGGCGGCACCCACCCCAGCTGTTATAACCAAAGCATCTCTTCAAATGGCTGATATTCCTTTCCTGGTTGCTGATGCGGGTTCAGCTATTAAACCGGACATCCCTTATGTTAAAATAAATGATGAACCTGGCCAGAACATTTTAACGGGCAAAGCAGTTGAAAATCCCCTGGAAATATACAAGAAGGGTAAAATATTAGGAGAAACTCTTTCTCAGTTGACTGATCATCTCATTATTGGTGAAAGCACCCCCGCAGGCACCACCACAGCTCTAGGGGTTCTGGAGGCCATGGGTTACGATGCTTGGGGAAAAGTCAGTGGGAGCACCCCAGAAAACCCCCACACTCTCAAACGTCAAACTGTGGAAAAAGGACTGGAATCTGCAGGTTTTATGGATGAAATTCCCCTTGATCCATTCCAGGCAGTAGAGGCAGTGGGTGATCCTATGATCCCTGCAGTAGCCGGCATCACAGCAGGAAGCACGGTACCAGTGACTCTGGCAGGCGGTACACAGATGACTGCAGTGTGTGCTTTTTTAAAGGAGGCTATAGATGGTTTCAACTTTGAGGATGTTTCCATTGCCACCACCATTTTCGTGGCCAAGGATGAAACTTCTGATATCAACTACCTAGCCCGTCAAATCGCTCCACTGAACATATTTGCTGTTGATCCTGGTTTTGAAAAATCAGATAACCCCGGACTTGTGAATTACACCAAAGGAGTGGTTAAAGAGGGGGTAGGTGCCGGCGGTGCCATGCTAGCTGCCATTCTTAAGGGGATCTCGGTGGAGGATATCCGGTTAAAAACAGAGGAACTCTGCAGAGAAATCTTCTAATCTAGAATAACTCTTCGATCTGTTTCCTATAATTTATATCTCAATTTTTGTAATACTATAAATGATTTGAGATGTTGAAAGATTCCAAAGAATAAATCTAATATTAACGGAAGATGAGAAAGAAGATGCCCTCCTGGATGAATGTGTCAATGAATAATGGGAAGAGGTTAAAGTCATTTTTGATGGGATTTGCACCTTCCAAGTATTCTTCTTTTATTTTTATGCTCTTTTTCCTTGGAGGATTCCTATATGCATTTCTAGATCCTGTTAGGGCCCAGTCCACTTTCTATGGGGGCTTCTTTTTGAATGAGTTAACAGCTCAAATTTTTCCACCTTCTGAGTTTTCTTTTCAGTACCTCCTTAATCAGTTTGTATTTTTCCTGGGAAAAACTAGTTGGGGTATTTTTTTCAACAACCTGATGGTTTCCTTGGAGTGCATATTTTCAGGGTTCTTGATCATCCCCATTATCCTTATAGACCTCTTTGGATTTCTTGGTTCGGTTTTTTACCTTCTCATAATGAAATGGGGGATTGTTAAAGGAGTTTTTTTATTTGCAGGTTCATTTCATCTTATATTCGAAGTTTTGGCAGCTATTCTGGTGATAGATGCGTTCATTAGTTTTTATGGTACTATAATCAACTCGGTAAGAAAAAAATCCTTAAAAACATTCACTGGAGGTGTTTTGAATAAGTTCGTCCCTTTAATGTTGAGAATAATTATTTTATTATTTATAGCAGCCCTTTTGGAAGTTTTTTGGAGTACATGGTGGGTTTACATCTTAACCCATCCTTATATTCCCTGGATAGACTTCTACATTGGTGTGTATTCTTGTGTGTATTAATAGGCCATTAAAAATTTTTCGAAAGGATGAAATAATTAATTAGACATAATAAATCCAAAGGAATTGCTGGGAATGATATTTTATGGATGGAAAAATTGAAACTTCTCTAAAGAATCCAAAGTACATAAGACTTTCATACACTCTTGGTAAGGCCAGTCCAGTTCATATTGGTCTGCCGCAGCCAGATATAAAACCCATTAACCAGATTAGTAAGGGTGATAACTATAACACTTCTCTTTTAACAGTTGAAAACCATTGCGGCACCCACATCGATGCCCCTGCACACTTTATTCAAGGTGGGAGATTAATATCTGATTACGGTCCTGATGAACTTACCTTTAGCCATCCTTTGGTGTTAGATTGCCCTAAAAGTCCAGGTGAACTAGTGGACATAGAGGATGTTTCTAAGATTTCTTATGAGAACATTGATTGCCTGCTCCTTTGCACAGGTTTCTATCAATACCATGATACAGACTGGGAAAAGTATCTTGAACAAAACCCTGGTCTTTCTCCAGGGGCAGTTCACTATTTAAGGGAAAAATTTCCTAATTTGCGTTGTGTTGGAATTGACACAATTTCCATGTCCCGTTACGGTCATGCAGAAGAAGCAGTTAAGGTACACCAGACAGGATTCATGGAAAAAGAAGGTTTTGGAAAGCCACTATTATTTGTGGAAGATTTGGATCTATCGGCACTAGATGGAAAGGTTGAGTTAGAACAAGTCCTGGTGGTGCCCTGGCAAGTGGATGGCCTGGATGGTGCACCATGCACAGTGCTGGCCAGGATCAAAACATAATAAATGACACGGAATGGAAAATTGGGAGATAAATAAAATCAATTTTATATATAATCCATTATTTCCAGATAAACGTTAGAATCAGGGTCAGTACACCTACTATCCAGCAGTAAATGGCAAATATTTTAAGGCTGTGCTTTTGAATATAGCCCATCATAAATTTAACAGCTAAGTAGCTGAATAGAGCCGCTGATAAGAACCCAGCAATCATCACTTCTAAGTTGGCATCAAAACTAACAATATCTTTGGTTTGTATCAATGCAGCACCCAGGATGGCTGGTATGGAGAGCAGGAAACTGTAACGAGCTGCTAACTTTCTTTCCAATCCTGAGAATAATGCAGCAGCTATGGTGGATCCGGAACGCGATATTCCAGGGGCAATGGCGAATCCCTGGAAAAGACCAATAACCAGTGAATTGACGAAGGTCACTTGTTTAACATCTTTACCTTTCTTTTCACGGTTTCTTTTGGCAATCCATTCAGAACCCCACAGTATAAACCCGGTCACGATTAGGAAAAAACCTACTGATGCCACTGAACTGAATAAGCTTTCAAATTCACTTTTAAACAGTACTCCCATCAGACCTGCAGGGATGGTACCAACCAAAACCAGCCAGGCCAATCTTTTGAAGGGGTCTTCCCTCACACCTGCATTGAACTTTCCCTGTGGTATATCAAGCAAACTGGATACGAATGCTTTTATCATGGATAGGATATCCTTCCAGAAGTAGGTTACCACTGCTACCAGTGTACCTACATGTAGAAGGGTGTCAAAGGCTAAAGTTGATTGTGCTCCTATTATTTCTGGTATGAAAACTAAATGTGCTGAGCTGCTTATGGGGAGAAATTCTGTTAAACCCTGCACTGCGCCCATGATTATTGCTTGAAAAATGTCCATAGATATTGTCTCCAATCCTTATAATTAAATTTTGTTCTTAAACTGACAATTTAGTTCCTAATTTCCACAGATTTTTGGAATCAGCACGTTTCTCTGTCCCTAGAACACGTGCTTATAACTTCTGAGTTATAACTTATAAGTTATAATATCTAATATTAACTTGCTCTACTTAAATCCGCTTGTTCCTTATCTTCACTTTAATTCTATTGCATTCAAATTATATCTGGAATAATAATTCAATCAATGCAATTAAATAGTTTAACTATAAAATAAACTTTTTCCAAAATTTAAATCTTTTTTTTATTTCCTACTACCCAATATTTACACCTATATTCATATAATTTCAAGTATTTATCTTATTATTTCCTACTTCACCATACTTTAACCCACATCCTAAACATATAGCAATTTACATGCGGGTTTGAAAAATCAATGGGATCAAAGGGAAAAATGAGTAAGTGGGTTGGTGATTAAATGAAAGTCAGCCAGTCGTATTCATCCTCGCTTTCACCTTCAATAATGGCAAAGAAACGTTCCTGTAATTTTTTGGTGATCTCTCCTCTTGAGCCATTGCCCACCACTATTCGGTCAACGGATCTGATGGGAGTCACTTCCGCAGCAGTGCCGGTGAAAAAGAGTTCATCAGCAATGTAAAGCATTTCTCGGGGGATTTCTTCTTCTTTAACTTCTAAATCCATCTCCCGGGCCAGTGTTATTATGGAATTCCGGGTGATACCATCCAGCAAGGAAGAAGCACGGGGAGGTGTGTGCAAGATTCCATCTTTTACAATGAATATGTTTTCTCCACTTCCTTCACTCACCATTCCATGGTAGTCCAGCATTAGAGCTTCATCATAGCCATTGGCCACTGCTTCCATCTTAGCCAGCTGACTGTTCATGTAGTTGGAACCTGCCTTGGCCATGTTGGGCATGGTGTTAGGAGCCATTCTTCGCCAGGTGGACACTCCAATATCCACCCCCTGCTCCAACGCCTCTTCTCCCAAATATTTTCCCCAAGCCCAGACAGCAATCAAAGACTCTACAGGACAGTTTAGAGGATATACTCCCAGTTCAGCGTATCCTCGGAAGATAGCTGGCCGGATATAGCATTCCTCAAGTTCATTGATTTTAACGGTGTCAATAATGGCTTGACTGAAATCTTCCTGAGAGTAGGGGATTTCCATCCGGTATATTTTAGCTGAATTGTAGAGCCGCTCCACGTGTTCAGCTAACCGGAACACTGCCGGACCTTTTTTGGTTTTATAACACCGTATTCCTTCAAATACGCTGGATCCGTAGTGGATTACATGTGATAGTGCATGCACATTTGCTTCTTTCCAGTCAACGAATTCTCCATTGAACCATATTTTTCCTGACTCATCAAAGGCCATGATATCCCTCAGAATAATAAATGATCTTTAAAAATCTTCAGAATCTATTAGGTTAAACAGGTTATTAAATTGTTTTTTATAAGAGTGTTTGAGATACTAAAATATTTAACTTGGTCTTATTAATACAATGTTAAGTTAGAAAATCTGTCCTCAGGTAGATTGCCTGGCTATCCTCCCGCACCACTTTCTGGTCATCTTTAAAACCCAGGGGGCCGGTGGTCTAGGGGTATGATATCTCGCTCACACCGAGATGATCAGGAGTTCGAATCTCCTCCGGCCCACTCAACATTTTTGTAACGATTTTCAAGGAAACTTCCACCAAGTTGCAGTTCCTGTTGATATAAATGGCAATGAATGTGTGCATTGATCAAATAATAGAACCTTTTTTGAAGATTCTTGGGTGTAGAAGGGAGTATTTTTTTAATCGATGTCTTTCCCAAACTCGGAAAATAAACAAAATAAGGAATTGATAAAAAAAATAGCATAATATGCTCTATTTATTTTTTATCCAAAATTCAATCTAAAAATGGTTTTTAGTGGAAACTTAGAATTTAGAAGACAATTATCATCACGACATAGATTAGTAGGGATACAAAGAATACTATGGTTCCTTTACTAAGTGTCTTGGAAATATCTTTTTCAATAGCCAGTACCAGCCCGTAAGATAGCACGGCTGAGATTACAATTTTGGATATTCCTAAAATAGCAGTGTTCGTATAGCCGGTGCTGATGATATAGGTTATAAGGGATGAAATGGCGAACACGATAATAATAAGGGATATGGTATTGGTTAAGAGGGGTTTGAGTCCTGGTGCCTCAGGCATGGAAAAGGAACGGGATCTTTTCGCCCGATCCAAACTTCCCCTTCCTCTGCTGAAGAAACCACCCGAAGATGAGGATGTTTTGGGGAAAGACGAGGCTGTGCTTGAGGAGGGAGTGTACTCTTCTGTAACCTCAGGGGGTTCTATTTCATTTTCTGAATCGTATACTTCTACTCCTCCTCCGTAATCTCCTCTGTTAGCGGAAAATTTTTTGGCCAGCACCATCAGTCCGTCTTTATCAATAGTTTTAATATTCCTGCGGCTGGCATAATTCTCTGCACTTTTGGTGAAGTAGGAGGTGGTCACTACCACGATCTTGGAGGCCTTCAGGGTTTTTCCAACCATTTCCATCTCTTTCAAAACGTCAAGTCCAACTTCCCAGCGGTCATCATAGTTTTTGCAAGCTACTACCACTCCGATGTCGCCAAGAACGGTGGGAAGAACTCCGTAGATATCTATGATATGTCGGGAGGTTTGGAAGTTTCGGTAAACTTTGAAACCAGATTCTTCCATTACCTTTGCCATGAACTTTATTAATCTATTTTTATCCAATTACCCCACCTTCGAGAGATGATGATTTTCATCAACTATTAATTTCATAATATATTTGGTGATAGTATTTGTTTTTTATTTCTTTATACTTAAAACTGTTCCCTTCCTTAACAGTAACCATCACGCAAACTATTTAGAGGTGGAACAATAAATTTGCCTCTATGACCATTCTCATCACTAATGATGATGGGGTAAACTCATCAGGCATCATGGCAGCTAAAAAGGCAGCGGAAAATTTGGGTGAAACTCTTGTCGTAGCACCCGCTACACAGCAAAGTGGAATTGGACATGCTTTAACCCTTTTTGAGCCCGTCAGGGTCACTTGTACCAACATGGCTGATGGCACTGAGGCCCACATGGTTTCAGGAACCCCTACTGATGCAGTTATTATTGGAATATTTCAAATAGCTGATGAAAAACCTGATTTAATCATTTCAGGCATTAATATTGGGGAAAATCTGGGTAAATCAGAATTAACCACTTCTGGAACGATCGGCGCAGCTATGGAGGCAGCAGTTCATGGAATTCCAGCCCTATCAGTGTCTCTCCAAGTTACTAGGGGGGATATTAAGTTTCATGACGGTCAGGTGGATATTGACTTTTCCCATGCCATTAAAATGACTGAAAGAGTGGCCAGTATGATCCTGGAGAAGGGTTTACCACCGGGTGTTGATTTTTTGAACCTCAACATACCTTCACATCCCAAAACTGACGAGATCAAGTTAACCCGTTTAGGTGAGCGAATGTACAAGATACACATCAAAGAACGCCTTGATCCTCGTGGAAGACCTTATTACTGGATTGATGGAGATTCTGTGGAAGATGATCAGCATGGTACTGACGTGCATACTTTAAAACGTGAAGGATGTGCTACCTTAACTCCGATTTCTCTGGATGCAACATCTTCATTGGATCTAATGGAGGATTGGCTTTAAACCATATTTTTAATCCCATATTGCTTAGTTTTTATTTCATAAACTATATTTCATATGCCACTCATAAAGTAATCTGTTCTACAATACTAAGCATTCCCTACCCAAAAACTTCCCAGGTGATTTGGTGGAAAAATATGATTTTGCTTTGATTATTATCATATTATTTGTGGCTTCTGCCGCAGCAGGATATTACTATCTTTCAGTAACTGGCCAAATATGTCCTTTAAGCTCCCCCTTTTCTAATTCCAATGCTTTAAAAAAATCTAACTCCTCATCTACAAGTCAGCACTGCAAGATAAATTCTACCAGTAACTCCACTAAATGCGGGATAACTATTGAAAACAACCAAACCGTTAATAATTGACAACAATTGAATGACAAATTTGAAGTTCATTTAATGAAAAAGTGATTTAATGGATGCCAAAGATTTAAGGGAAAAGATCATAGAGAAAGGTTCTATTGTGAGGTATATTGGCACTAATACCATAGGTAAGGCTGATAAAATTCTTGAAAAAGATTCTCAAATCTGGATTCGTATTGATTCTTCCGGGCTTTTTTATCGTTCGGATTACTTGGAGCTATTGAAGGAGGAGGAATTACCTCAAAAGAAATCATTCCAAAAGAGTATTAAAGAGAAGGTTTTAATTTCTAAAAACCTGAAAAGGGTAGCTCCCACTCAAATATCCGATCATGGTGATGGTCCGGGGTATGGTGGGGGTTGATTTTATTTTGGATCAATTTTGATTAATCTTAGTTTGTTTATAAGAGTATGGGTCCGTATTATTTTCATTTTTTCCCGAATATACTCTTTTACTGATCCTTTACCAACTTCTACCGTAGAAAAATTAGTTGATTCCTTGGATTATTTTTTAAGAAAGATCAATACAATTGTTTCTACTGTAGAACAAATTTATTGGAATCCATGAGGGTAGTTCTCAATAATTGTTCTACCGTAGACTCAATTATGCAAAATTAAGCCATATTTTAATAAGGCCCTAGTAGGTTCTAAATCGAATCTAACCTTAAAAAAAACTTAATTTAGAATACTTCAATTCCCAGGATGTTTTTTTTACCATTGAAGACATCCATGGCAATCTGTGCACTTCCCATTGATCCTGAGGTGGGTGGGAGCATCACTACTTCGCCAATATCTGCAATTTTTTCTTTCAGTGCACTGTAAAAATCAAATGGTTCCTGCATGGAACCCACCGAACCAGTAAGCACCACTCCTTCCACCTCTTCCTGTGCTATCTTTGAAAGGCCCCAGATTTCCATTACTATGGTCATGAGCATGGTCTCCAGGGCTAGTTCCGCTCTGCTGTCCCCTGCCAAGTATTTCTCCAGTAGCACGTCTTTGGCATGGGCCACTTTTTCGTCTATCCCTGCCACTTTGACTGCCCCTGCACGGGAGAAACATTGGTTAGCAGTGCGCAGACCTTCATCAATATCACGGATCATCTCCAGATCAAGCGGCCCGTGAACAATGCCCATAGAACCCAGGCAGGCATCAACAGCACCTCTAATTTTACCATTCTCCAGTAGAATGCTGACTGTGTTGGAACTGATGTCGGATACAATGAAATTCTCAAAACCAGTTTCTAGATGGGCATTATAACATATACTCACCTTTTCAGCACTTGCATGATGGGAATAAGCTGCCCGAAAGCATGGATCCATGGAGGGGGTGTTTTTATGCAGTCCAGGAATCAATACAGTGGGAATTTTAGAGTTTTCAATCTCCTGGTATACTGCGGTACCTCCCCCTGTAACCTTACCTGCTCCTTCAATGGAGAGAATTCCACGATCTTTAACCTTATCTAAAGGTGTTATTTTGCTGATACCATCACCCATGGCATAGGTGATGGCCATTAACTGAACAGAATCCAGTTCAACCCTTTTTGAAAGTTCTTCCAGGGCGGAGACACGTCCTGATGAGAGTTCATCTCTACCAATCTTGAAATGAACAGATTTATCATTTAAAACTGTAAAGGAAACACCGGTTGTACCATGATCCATGCCAACGAATACCATTTTTTTACTCACCAGGGTATGAAACTTTTAGCACACAAGTTAAGAATTAAAAACTACAGATAAAATGAAAAGAAAAAAAAATGTTTTATTTTTCTAAACCGCATAGTTTACGTAATTTTTTCCCCTGTTTTTCAATTTTAAGTTCGTTTTCAATGGAACGCATTCTATTGAGTTGTGGTTGTCCAGCCTGGTTTTCCAAAGCCCATTCTTTGGCGAATTTACCTGTTTGAATCTCCTTCAGGATCTGTTTCATTTCTTTGCGGGATTCTTCGGTTATAATCCTATCTCTGCGGGTCAGACCTCCGAATTCTGCAGTGTTACTAACATCATTCCACATTCCAGCGAATCCTTTCTGGTAGATCAGGTCAACGATTAGTTTTAGTTCATGACAGGTTTCAAAGTAAGCCAGTTCAGGCTGGTAACCAGCTTCTACCAGAGTCTGAAAACCTGCTTTAATCAGTTCGGTAGCTCCTCCACATAGCACTGCCTGTTCACCAAATAAATCTGTTTCAGTTTCTTCTTTAAAGGTTGTTTCCAAAACTCCGGCTCGGGTCAGGCCGCTTCCCTGTCCCATGGCCAGTGCAATCTGGAGAGCGTTACCTGTGTAATCCTGTTCTACAGCAACCAGTCCGGGAACTCCAAACCCATCCACGTACTGCTGGCGCACGGTTGAACCAGGTCCTTTAGGGGCAATCATGGTAACGTTAACGTTTTTTGGTGGAATTATATACCGGAAGTGGATGTTGTACCCATGGGAGAAGCTTAGGGTGTTTCCTTCTTTAAGATTATCCTTTATGGATTTTTCATAAACTTGGGCCTGTATCTCATCCGGGATGAGTATGTGAACCACATCTGCTTCTTTAGCAGCTTCTTCCACAGTCATCACAGTCATATCATGATCTATAGCTGTTTCCCATGAATCTCCACCTTTTCTGAGACCAACAATAACGTCTAATCCACTATCAGCCATATTTCTGGATTGAGCCATCCCTTGGCTTCCGTATCCTATGACAGCAACGGTTTTATCCTTAAGTACATCCATGTCCACATCTTTTTCATAGTAAATCTTCATATGAGGTCACCTCTTTTAAAATTGAAAAGAAATACCACTCAAGGGTATAATAAAGAAAATTATGCCTTGGTATAATCTCTATGTCTTATAATTATGAAGTTATATTAATATAGTTTGCCCTGAGTAAAAGAGTAAAATTAGCCATATAAGCCCATAAATATAGAAAAAACGGCTTTGGATGGAATAATTCATAGTATAAGGGTTCAGATTGATTTTAATAGTACGAGAATTTTCAATAAAATTCAAAGAGGGTTTGTTATTAAACCCCTTATATGGTTTTTGAACCTCTTGATATGGCTGTGGGTCCAGTTCTGGCTATTTCTTTTATTCCGAAACCTTTAAGCAGGTCGATGAGGGCATCGATTTTATCAGGTGTTCCGGTGATCTCCAAGGTAAGGTTTTCCGGTCCAACATCAACGATTCTGCCTCGGAAAATATTGGCATACTGAATGATCTCTGAACGGGCTCTTTCTGATGTGGCGTGGGTCTTGATAAGGCACAATTCTCGGATTACAGTTCCCTCTGCATTTAGGTCACGAACTTTCACCACTTCAATGATCTTGTTCAGTTGTTTGGTAATCTGCTCCAGTACTCTGTCATCACCATGGGAGATGATGGTCATACGGGCCAGCCCGTCCTGTTCAGAAGGACCAACAGTTATACTATCAATATTAAATCCTCTACGGGTGAATAATCCCGCAACGCGCTGCAGCACTCCAGGTTGATGCATTACAATAGCACTTATGATGTGACTTCGCTGCTCATCCATTCTATTCACCTCCAGTTTCCTGGGCTGGGTGTCTGTAGGGTATTTCATCTGGATTTTCCCTTTCCACTTTATATTCACCTACAATCTCGGTTAATCCACACCCCGGTGGGACCATGGGGAGAATTTCGTTAGGATCAATCATTACATCTATTAGGCTAGGTTCTCCGGATTTCAATGCATCTTGCAGTGTTTCTTTCATCTCACCCGGACGTTCAACTCGATAAGCGTTCACTCCAAATGCTTCAGCCAGTTTAACAAAGTCCGGCATGGCTTTGAGTTTGGTCTGAGAGATTCTCTCATCATAGAACAGTTTCTGCCACTGGAAAACCATTCCCAGGTACCGGTTATCCAGAATACAAACTACTACGGGAATATCGTATTCTTTAACTGTTGCCAGGTCCTGGCAGACCATTAAAAAGCCCCCGTCTCCACAAACAGCCACCACATCATTCTCTGGCATGGCTACTTTGGCTCCCATGGCTGATGGGAATCCGAATCCCATGGTTCCCAGACCTCCTGATGATATGAACCTTCTAGGATTTCGGGAGGTGAAATAATGGGCCATCCACATCTGGTTCTGACCAACGTCAGTGGTGATGATGGTGTCATCAGTAACTGCCTCTGAAATCTCTTTAATTACTTGCTGAGGTTTCAGGGGTGTTTCATCAAATGAAAGGCGTGGCATACAACTGGCACGAAAACTACTAACATAATCCACCCATTCATGGCTTCGGGTGCTTTTAGTTTGAGAAATAACCCTTAAGAGATGAGAGAGAATGATCTTAGCATCTCCCACAATGGGTAAGTCCACAGTAACGTTCTTCCCTATCTCTGCGGGGTCTACATCGATATGGATAATCTTAGCATTAGGGGCGAACTTATTAACATCACCTGTAGTTCGATCTGAGAAGCGACAGCCCACAGCAATAAGGCAGTCACATTCATCCACTATCATGTTGGAGGCTTTCCGTCCGTGCATTCCTAGCATTCCCAGTGATAATGGATTATCCTCTGGGAAACAACCTTTGCCCATCAGGGTAGTGGTAACTGGAGCTCCAATTAATTCTGATAGGTGTTGCAGTTCTTCTGATGAATTGGAGTGTATTACTCCTCCACCGGCAAGGATAACTGGCTTTTTAGAATTCAATATGAGTTCAGATGCTTTTTTAACCTGCAGGGGATGGCCTTTTTTGGTGGGTTTGTATCCGGGTAAGTTGATGGTTATTTTTTCAGGATAATCCAGCTCTCCTTCCTGAACATCTTTGGGAAGATCCACCACTACCGGACCCGGTCTTCCAGTTCGGGCAATGTAAAATGATGATCTTATCATGGGGGGTATTTCGGAGGGGTTCATGGCCTGGTAGCTATGTTTGCTAATGGGCATGGTAATTCCGATTGTATCCACTTCCTGAAAGGCGTCATTACCAATCAGAGGGGTTCCTACCTGCCCGGCCAGGGCTACAATGGGGGAGGAGTCCATGTAAGCAGTGGCGATCCCGGTTACCAGGTTGGTGGCACCAGGACCAGAGGTACCTATGCAGACACCTACTTTGCCGGAAGCCCGAGCATATCCATCTGCGGCATGGGCTGCGCACTGCTCGTGTCTTACCAGTATATGTTTAAGGTCTGAGTCGTAGATTACATCGTACAGGGGGAGTAAGACTCCTCCAGGGTATCCGAAGACTACGTCCACTCCCTCATCGGTTAGTGACTTGATTATGGCTTGACTGCCCTTCATGTTTAACACCTAATTGTGCATATTTTCCAAAAATATCTTCCACAGTAAAGATATCTTCCATAATGAAAATCATGGTAATTTAGAAAAAATCCATGACTTGATATAACATATCCCGATTTTACTTTTCATGGTATATGTATTTGTTTGCTTGATCATTATCAGCAAATTGCAGACAACCATGATGATTTGAAATAGTATTAATAAATAATTTGAGAAAAATCAATTATTTAAGAGGAATTATTTGATGGAATTTTTAGGATGAATATTCCGGGCTTATGCCATAGGGAGAAATTATAAAGTGTGAAGTTAAAGATGTTTACTTAGCATTCATGGAGGATTAATATGAAGATACTGGTGGTAGGAACTGGAGCAAGAGAACACGCCATCTGTCAGGCGTTGTATGAAGAAGCTGATCTTTATTCCATAATGAGCAATAAAAACCCTGGGATTGCCCGTATCACCCAGTTTAAAATTGGTAGTGAGATGGATATTGAAGGAGTAAAAAAATATGCTCAGGATATAGGTGCAGAAATGGCTGTGATCGGACCGGAAGCCCCTCTAGAACATGGTATTGTTGACGCACTCCAGGAAGCAGGGATCCCCTGTGTGGGTCCCACTCAACAGGCTGCTCGGATTGAAACTGACAAAGCATTCATGCGAGACCTTTTTGTTAAATACAAAATATCCGGTTCTATAGCTTATGGGGTTTTTGATACGGTTAGAGATGCTGTAGAATTCATGGATGACTTCGGTGAAGATATAGTGGTTAAGCCTGTAGGATTAACAGGTGGTAAGGGTGTTAAAATAATGGGAGAGCATCTTAAAGATGCTGAAGAAGCAAAAAATTATGTTAAAGAAATTATTGATAATAAGATAGGTGGACATGCCAGTGTGGTCCTGGAAGAGCGGTTGATTGGGGAGGAATTTACAGTGCAAGCCATGGTGGATGGGGATAATCTGGTGCCCATGCCTGCTGTTCAGGACCATCCTCATGCCTATGAAGGAGACCAGGGGCCTATCACTGGTGGAATGGGGTCTTACTCTGGCAGTAACGGTCTTTTACCCTTCATGGATCAGAAGGATTATGATGCATCGGTTAAGGTTATGGAGGAAACCATTAAGGCAGTTAAAAAAGAAGTAGGTCCTTACAGGGGTGTTCTCTATGGGCAGTTCATGTTATGTCGTGACGGTCCCCGTCTGGTGGAGTATAATGCGCGTTTTGGAGATCCGGAAGCCATGAATGTTCTACCTCTCCTTGAAACCAGTATGGTGGAACTTTGTGAGGGAGTTGTTGATGGTAACCTTAAAAAAGCACAATTCAGGCCACAAGCCACAGTTTGTAAGTACTTGGTACCCAACGGCTACCCGGAAAGTGGGAAAGCAGGTCAACCCATCCAAGTGGATGAGGAAAAGATAGCTGCTGAGGGTGGAATGGTATTTTACGCTGCAGTAAACCAGAAAGATGGGGAGATTTTAACCACAGCTTCCCGTGCTCTGGCAGTGGTAACTGCTGATGAGACCATTAAAGATGCAGAAGAGAGATGTGAAAGAGCCACAAAACATGTGAAGGGCGATCTTTATCACCGCAGAGATGTAGGCACTCGTCAGCTTATTGAAAAGCGTATAGGTCATATGAAGGAGATTAAGGGATAATCAACCCTTACTTTCCTTATTAATATTGTATTGATCAGCTATCTGTTGGTAGAGGACAATGACCAGATCTAGAAGATACTTGAACAGCCTTCCCAATATTGAAAAAATTAAGGAAATTTCAAGGGAAATACTGGATTATGAGTTGAAACTGGATAAGGCCACCCGAAATAAAGACGGCATTAAAAAAGATATCTTTGAACTGGAAAATAAAAAGGAACATCTTGAAACAGTTGAAAGCCCTAAAAAGATGGAAAGCACACGCAAAAAACTGGAAAACTTATCTTCTGATCTTCTAGCTAAAGATAAAGAAATTAATGAAATAAAAAAACATATTTTAGACTTGCAGTTAATTGTTGATAAAGAAATAACCGAAGGCCTATCAATTTTATATCATCAGGCTAAATCCAGTCTGGATGAGGCAGAAAAAAACATTTTAAAACATCAGAAACTGGTAGATGAGTCTCAAAAAAACTTCATCAATGCTTCCACTCAAGAGGTGGAAAAGTATCGTCATGAATGGATAATTAACGTGGAAAAGGTAATTAAACACAAAGAAAAGGCCAAAATATATGAGGAAGAAATAGAAAACATTAAAAGAGTTTATAAACGTGAGTTTGGTTGAACACGTGATTTTTTCGAGGATTTAATTTATTGGGGGAGGAGGGGAGCGATATTTGCAAAGAATTTTTGCCTTAATTTGTCTTTCTATGGTAAAAAACATCTTAAATGAATTTGAAATTTTGATGAACATTCCCACACCCTTAAGTTTACAGTCCACATTTTTTCATAAACTTTAAGTAAAATAATCTTTAGATAAACTAACTTCAATAAAAACATGTTATTTATAGTATCATTTGGTAGAAAAATAAAATCGCTTAATTGAAATTAGGAATGAGTGTGATGCACCTTTTGTCGGCTTTAGATGCTCGTGAATATGTATGGGATATACTGGAAAACTCAGAGGAGTTTAAAAAAGGGAGGGGTCCTGAAAAACCTTTAAAGGGCAAATCCCTCGCTATGATTTTTGAAAAAGCCTCAACCCGTACTCGAGTATCATTTGAGGTGGGTATGTACCAGTTGGGTGGGCAGCCATTATATTTATCCGCATCTGACCTTCAACTGGGTCGGGGTGAAATAATTGAGGACACTGCACGGGTAATGAGCCGTTACGTTGATGGGGTAATCATTAGGGCTCGTGAACATGATGATGTGCTCCAGTTTGCCCGATACTCAGATATTCCGGTTATCAATGCCTTAACTAACCTGGAACATCCCTGCCAGGCATACACTGATATTTTCACCATCAGGGAATGGAAAAATACTTTAGACCTTCATATGGTGTTTTTGGGTGATGGAAATAATGTCTGCAACTCTTTATTACTGGCTACAGCTCTGGTAGGCATGGACTTCACTGTGGCCTGTCCTCCCCAATATGAACCTGACCCTATAATTTTAAAAGAAGCCCAAAAGATCGCCAGGAAATCCAATTGCACCATCGAAGTAACTGATGATGTTCAAGAAGCTGTAAGTGGAGCAGACGTGCTTTACACTGATGTATGGGTGAGTATGGGTGATGAAGCTGAGGAGTCTCAGAGATTAAGAGATTTACAAGATTATCAGCTTAACCAGGATATTTTGAATATGGCTGACTCTGAGGCCATGGTTATGCACTGTCTTCCTGCTATCCGTGGCCAGGAAATAACTGAAGAAGTTTTAAACGGTCCACAATCCGCGGTCTGGGATGAGGCAGAAAATAGATTGCATGTGCAAAAATCAATAATGCACCTATTACTTTAAGATAAATCAATACAGATTAAGATTAAACACGCTAATAGTAAAATCCAGATAGATTAAATTTAAATCTGCTTTAAATAGACTACCTCAAATTTTTCAAACCTTATTCACTTAAAGGGCAGCCTATTGTGAGTTGAACTTTTTTTTGGATAATCATATGAGTAAGGTAAGGAAAATTCACAGTCGCAGACAGGTTGAATTATAGGCTATAAATTCTTCAACAGCACTTTTCACATCAAAAAAGTCGTCTCCCCTTTTTTGGTTAAAGGTAATGAAGTAGAGGAAACTTAAAATATTGAAGGATAGCACATAGTGGTCTACTTTTATTTGAGGGAACATTTTTTCCAAATACTCTGCCAGACGGAATATGAATTTTTTGGTAATGGAATGAGGGATTCTTTCTCTTTCGTATATCAATATATTCACGTATTCAAAGTTTTTATCCATTAAATCCACAATTTTCATTATCAAATTCCTGAAACATTCCTTCGGTTCTTCAATTAGACTTAGATCCAGCAAAGAATACACATCTTTCATAATTCTTTCCTGATTTTTCACTATAACTTGGTTGAAGAGATTCTCTTTGGTTTCAAACTTTCTAAAGAGAGTCATTTCTGTGAAACCAGATTTTTTAGCGATAACACGTGTTCTAGCTCCATTATAGCCATTTTTGGAGAAAACTTGCAAAGCAGCATCTAATATTCTTTCTTCAGTATCTGCAGCCATCTAATAACATCCCAAAAAACTGTTTTTCTGTGAAATATTTTATTTAATTATCAATTACTTTATATTTAAGCACCAAATGGATAATAAACCCATTTCTGCTAATATTCATTATGTTAATATTGCTTGATAAATCTTTAATATTCTCAAATTCATAAAACATTATTATTTTTTTATTACTAATCGGTATCTAAAAAATTGATTTGTTGTCTTGATTGATTAATCTTACGGAAACTGTTACATTATTTCAGATCCTACATGGAAACTGGTGCCTCAATTCCCAGAAGGTCCAGACAATTTCTAATTGTAATCCTGGATTTATCTACTAAAATAAGCCTTAAAAGTTCTTTATCGGATCCAATAACTGGTACAGATTTATAGAACTTGTTAAATGCTCCAGCTAATTCAAGGGCATACTGGGCCACCGGATGAACCCTCAAATCATGTGCTGAGTTTTCAATGACCATACTGAATCGGGCAATGGTTTTCAAGAGCTCAACTTCAAGTGTATCCATATCCTGAAAGTTCAAATCATCGATATTTACTTGTGACAAATCCTTTGCACCAGTTTTTTCCAGCAATTTACATGCTCGTGCATGAGCATATTGTATTGAAGCGCATCCTCTTTCAAAACTAAGTGCTTCATCCCATTTGAAAACCAAATGCTTTTCTGGGGAAAGGCGTGCGATGAAATAACGTATAGCACCTATACCAATCATTTCAGCGATCTTTTTTTTCTCTGATGGGCTTAATTCAGGCCTTCTTGTATCCAATTCTTTCAATGCTCTGTGGAAGGCTTCATCCATTAACTGATCCACACTGATGAACACTCCTCTTCGGGTGGACATGGATCCCTCCGGTAGGGTGATGAATTCGTAGAAGATAACTTCAGGACTTTTCTCCCCTAATAGATCCAGGGCGATTTTCAGCTGGTCAATGGCCAGTTTATGGTCAGAACCCAGAACATCAACCACCAGATCGGATTCTTCAGATTTTTGCATGTGGTAGGCCAGGTCCCGGGTGGTGTAGAGGGATGTCCCGTCGGAACGGGTTAAAATCAGTTCTTTTTCAATACCATAATCGGTCAAATCAAGGTAAAGAACATCATTCTGGGTGGTGTAATCCTTAAGGGATTCCAGGATTTTCTCAACTGTTCCATCCCTCACAAATTGACTTTCCCATACAAAACGGTCGTGGGTGATGTGCAGGCGGTTAGATGTATCCTCCACTCCTTCCAAGCATTTTCCAACCACTCCCTTAAACTTTGCTTCCAAATCAGCCTGGTTTTCTTCTTCATAATTTTTGAGAATAGAGCTTACTTCATCCTTTATTTCTGGATTTTCCTTCAACTTCTGGTTAACCTGGAAATAAAGTTTTCCAATCTCAACATCTGGCTTTTCATGGGGGTTCATCTGGTAGTCCAGGTTTTCCAGTCCCCATACTATCATGGCAATCTGCCGGCCCATGTCATTAACATAATACTGAGTTTCTACCTGAAAACCTGCTGCTCTGAGAACACGTGCCAGGGAGTCTCCTATGATGGCGTTTCGAATATGGCCGATATGTAATGGGCCGTTGGGATTGGCAGAGGTATGTTCTAATATTACTCTCTCCTTTTTCTTATCCAAACAACCGTAATCTTCCCCCACCATCTCCAGAACCATTTTAGAAAATTTTTCATAATCCAGGAAAAAATTCAGGTAGGGGCCAGTGGATTGCACTCTCTCAAAGGGTGCTGTGATTTCTATAACTTCTTTGATCCTATTTGAAATCTCTACAGGTGATTTTTTCACCTGACCTGCAAGTTGGAATGCAATGGAAGTGGCCAGATCTCCCATTTTAGGATTCGGAGGTTCTTCAAATTTAATTTCCTTTACTTCACCCCATCCCAATGATTTAATGGCCTTTTCGGTTGATTCTGCTGCGACTTTTTCCAGTATTCTGTACATGAATTCACCTTTATGAACTTGAGTGTAGTGATAATGTAGTATATTGAAACTTAAAATAAGAAAATTCCGTGGATTATAGTCCACGAATCCAGAGGGTGATAAATCCAATTTTTGGTATCACCAGAGGTTGATTCCCCAGACTAATTACTTTGGCCTGAACCTGTTCTGCTGAAACCAGGCTGGGATCCGGACGGGGATTGTTATCTCCTTTGGTCACATAATATGTTTTCCCATCTGATCCTTTCTGAATACTAATTATGCGGTGTATAACTGGCTCTGGAAACCAATTAGCTTGGTAAATTATAATGTCTCCCACTTTAAGGTTGGATGGGTTTATCTCCTGAATGCCAAGGAAGTTACTTTTCTCAATTACCACCACATCGCCCCGGTAGAAGACGGGTTCCATGCTTCCGGACACTACTACATTCAAATGCTGGGCCAGCACAATCCCCACCAGTATTATAATCACATAACTGATTATTTCCCGGCCCATTCCTGATTCTTTTTCCTCAACCGGCGGAGTAGTAGTTTTAGTTTTTTTCCTTTTTTTCGGACTCTTACCCATTAAACCACCTATTTTAGAACAGCTCCCTGGTCTGCAGAGGTTGCTAGTTTACTGTATCGAGCCAGCCAACCTTTAAGATGCTTTTCAGGGTGCTTGACATTTCGGAGCCTTCTTTCAATTTCATCTGTTTCCACCAGCAATTCTAATTTCCTTTGAGGAATATCGATCTTTATTATATCCCCATCATTTACAACAGCTATGGGTCCGTTAGCCATGGCTTCTGGAGAAACATGTCCTATGCAGGGGCCTCTGGTACCTCCAGAGAATCTTCCATCGGTTATCAGGGCTACTGATTCAAGACCTATTCCAGATATGGCTGAGGTGGGATTCAGCATTTCTCTCATACCCGGACCTCCCCGGGGACCTTCGTAACGGATAACCAGCACATCCCCTTCCTGGATTTTACCCTGGAAGATGGCTTCAACACATTCTTCTTCACTGTTGAAGACTTTGGCTGGGCCTTCATGGGTTAAAATATCTTCCTTAACTGCAGCCTGTTTCACCACAGAACCATCAGGAGCTAAACTACCCTTCAGGATTGCTATTCCACCTTCCTGGTGAACGGGATTGTTCAGGGGCCTTATAACTGTACTGTCCCTTACAGGGGATGAGGCTATGTTCTCCTGTAGAGTGTTACCCGTACAGGTCAGGGCGTCTCCCATGATCTTATCTCCCAAAACCTTCAAAACCGCAGGAATTCCTCCAGCATTGTCCAGATCAAGCATGGAATGTTTTCCTGAAGGACTGATAGAGGCAAGGTGGGGTATTTCCTTGCTCAACTTGTCAAAAAGGTCCAGGCTAACTTCAACTCCTTTATCTTTAAGTTCGTGGGCAATGGCTGGCAAGTGCAGTGCAGTGTTGGTGGATCCTCCCAGTGCCAGATCCACCACCACGGCATTAGAGAAGGCTTCCTGGGTCATAATCATGGAGGGAGTGATATCTTTCTCCAACAGTTCCATAATTTTACCACCGGATTCCCGGGCTAAATGTATTTTTTTGGAGTCCACAGCATGGGTGGTAGCACAGTAGGGTAGGCTCATCCCCATGGCCTCAGTTAAGCAGGCCATACTGTTGGCAGTGAAAAGTCCGGCACATGATCCTGCACCAGGGCAGGCGCAGCGTTCCAGCTCACCTAATTCTTCTTCACTCATCTTACCAGCAGAAACTTTCCCCACTGCTTCGAAAACATTTATAAGATCAACTGCCTCGCCCTTGTACTCTCCGGGAAGCATTGGTCCACCAGTTACCATAATGGATGGTATGTCCAGTCTGGCAGCTGCCATCAGCATCCCAGGCACGATTTTATCACAAGTGGGTATGAGTACCAGTGCATCCAGGCTGTGGGCCTGTACCATGCTCTCTACAGTGTCCGCTACCAGTTCACGGCTGGCCAATGAATAACGCATTCCCTCATGATTCATGGCAATTCCATCGCAGATAGCCATGGTATTGAACTCGAAAGGAACACCTCCTGCCTGACTTATCCCCAGTTTAACGGCCTCTGCAATCTGTTTCAAATGAATATGTCCGGGTACTATGTCTGTAAAGCTGTTGGCCACCCCTATAAATGGCCTTCCCATTTCAGCATCGGTCACACCGCAAGCCCTTAGAAGGGAACGATGAGGGGCTCTTTGCATCCCTTTTTTGATTTTATCACTTCTCATCTCATCACCTGTGATTTTAAAATAAGAGTTTTAAACATAACTGAAAATGATATTAGTATAATGGTATGTTCTCACATCTTTTAAATGCTATCTCTTTTTTCGGGGCAACGTCAAAAACTGGGGGGATGGTTATCAAGTTTTTTATAAACAAAAATTTCCATTAATACATGTAAATCATGAAAATTTTCATATACTATCAGACATAAATAATAAGAACATGGACAGTCTTTTTCTATTGAAGTTTCTAATCTCCCTGGCACTGGGGGCTTTAATTGGGATTGAAAGGGAAAGAAAACAGGAAGGCGCTGAATTTGCCGGCATGAGAACCTTCATTTTTATAGCCATATTGGGCACAATTTCGGCTTATGTTTCCCAATTTTTCCCCTATTTCTGGATAGTGGCCTTTGCCGGGTTGGTGGTTCTGGTGGGTTTGAGTTACTTGGTGACAACTCGTAAAGATGGGGATGTGGGTATAACCACCGAGGTAGTTGCATTATTAACCTTTGGATTGGGTGTTATCTGTTTCACAGATGAAGGTCTTCAAATAGCTCCCATTTTTGCCATTATTATCACTGCTTTACTGGCATTCAAACCACAACTACACAAATTCGCCCATCGTATAAGTGAAAAAGAGCTTATTAACACCCTTAAATTTCTCATAATAGCCTTTGTAATATTACCTCTACTTCCCAATGAAGTTATAGGGCCTCTGGAAGTATTTAATCCCTACCAGATATGGTTGATGGTGGTTTTCATTTCCGCCATAAGTTTCACCGGTTACATACTCATGAAGTTTATAGGTCCTGAGAAGGGTTTAGGAGCAACTGGAATCATAGGGGGTTTGGTGTCAAGTACAGCAGTAGTAACATCTATGGCTGCAAGAGTGAAAGAATCTGAACTCTTGATGAAGGCCGCAGTATTCGCTGCGGTGGTTGCCAGTTCTATGATGTTTCTTAGAATGCTCTTTGAGGTTTCAGTTATCAACCCCTCCCTTTTAGTTGAATTATCTGCCCCAATGCTCTTGATGGGCATTCTGGGAATAATGCTGGGAATTATCATTTGGAAACGTGCTGATGTTAAGCACATGGATTCCAAAATCAAACTGGACAACCCCTTCTCTTTGAAACCTGCCCTGATATTCGGAGCCCTTTTCCTGGGAGTTCTCTTCTTATCGAAGGTAGCTAACATCTATCTGGGAAGTAGCGGTGTATACATTGCCAGTATAATTTCTGGAGTGGCTGATGTGGATGCTATTACCATCAGCATGGCCTTACTCGCTCCTGAAACCATTACAAACAACACAGCAGTGACTGCCATTACTCTGGCTGCCATGTCTAACACTGTTTTTAAGTTTTTCATAGCCCTCTTTTTAGGAAGCAGAAAATTCGCACGAAATGTGGGGTTGATTTTTTTAATCCTTATAATGGTAGGGGTAGTCGCCATCATATTTTTATAACAGGATTATCTTTTGCATCGAATTATCGGTGTTTTAAAGTCAGATTCAGCATCATGCACACCTTCTACATCGCATATTCATAATCCACATAATCCAAATATTTTTTGTCCAATTTCAGCACAATAATGTTGTATGAGATTAGAATGTAGAATGTTCTCCTTAGAGTGCCAAAGACAAGAGTTTAGATCAGTTTAAGAAAATTCACCGCAATGCTTGAATTTCCATCTACAAAGCAGGTAATCAGAAATAAGTTCTGGAATAAAATGGAATTTAAGACATTTATGAATTTAGTGAAACTTAAGTTATAGTATTGCGAATTTATCCCGGTATTAACCTCTTTTATCAATTCTCTAGCGATTCTTTCTTTACTAACCACTTCAACTAATAAGGATGGGGTCTTGGATTGATATGGTAATTGATATGGTGCCAAGCCTTTTAAAAGAAATAGCTTATAAATAACATCAAGACAGAATTTTATTTTAAGTCCACTAGTCTGACTACAAACACTAGCATGACTAGATGTAGTAATAATCATTTGAAGATATAATCATTTGAAGAATTCACTGAAGTTTCAAAGTTTCAATTATAAATGGTGATAGCATGCGCATACTTTTAATTCATTCTGATCATTTGAAATACCAGACCAAATCCAAAACAAGAATCGCAGAGGATATTAGCGACGAGAAGAAGAAAGGCGAATTTGAAAATGCCTTGGTGGTTTTCACTGCAGTGGAACAGGCCGATGAATCAAATCCAGATGCAGTGGTTGAAAACGCTGTAAAGGAAATAAAGGATGTTTCAGCCCAGGTTAAGGCAGATAACATTGTAATTTATCCATACGCTCATTTAAGCTCATCTTTAGGTTCACCTGACTCTGCAAAGGAGATTCTAGCCAAAATGGAATCTAAATTGGCTATGGAAGATTTAAATGTTAGTAGGGTGCCCTTTGGATGGTATAAATCCTTTGAAGTATCCTGCAAGGGACATCCTTTATCAGAACTGTCCCGTAGCATATCTCCAGAACCCGCTGAAGAAAAAGATTTGGAGGAAGTTTCAGAAGAAGAATCAGAATTTTATATCCTAAAAGATGGAGAACTTTTAGATATAGATAAATTCACTTTTGATAATGAGGATCTAAGAAAACTGGTGGATTATGAGCTGGGATGTGGTGAATCAACTGGGGAAGAACCTCCTCATGTGAAACTCATGAGAGAGAAGAAACTGGCAGATTATGAACCCTCTGCTGATGTGGGACACCTTCGATGGTATCCCAAAGGACGATTAATCCGTGATTTGCTGGCTGATTATGTTTACACCCTGGTCACTGATCAGGGGGCCATGCCAGTGGAAACCCCTATCATGTATGACTTGGCAGATGATGCCATACGGGTACATGCTGAGAAATTCGGAGAACGCCAGTACCGCATGGGCGGAGGTAAAAAAGACCTCATGCTCAGATACGCCTGTTGCTTTGGAGCATTCAGGGTGCTTTCAGACTCATTTTTAACCTGGAAAAACCTACCAGTCGGCATATACGAACTTTCAACCTACAGTTTCAGATTAGAGAAGAAAGGAGAAGTTGTTGGTCTTAAAAGGCTGCGAGGATTTACCATGCCTGACCTGCACACAGTTTGCGCTGATATTGACCAATCCCTGCAAGAGTTTGAAGGTCAGATAGAAATGTGCAAAAAGACTGGAGAAGACCTGGATGTAAACTATGAGGTAATATTCAGGGCCACCTCCGACTTCATGGAAGAGAACCGGGAATGGATAAACCGTGCCGCAGCCATGATTGGAAAACCAGTCCTCATGGAGATACTCCCGGAACGTAAACATTACTGGATATGTAAAATGGATTTCGCAGCCATAGATTATCTGGGAAGACCAATAGAGAATCCAACCATCCAGATAGATGTGGAAAGTGGGGAGAGATTCGGCATAACCTACATTGACCCGGATGAAAAGGAACATTACCCCATAATATTACACTGCAGCCCTACAGGTAGTATTGAAAGGGTTATTTGCAGTTTACTGGAAAAATCTGCCATGGATATGGATGAAAAACCACCCATGTTACCAGTCTGGCTGGCACCCATTCAGGTACGGGTTATACCCATTGCTGAAAGGCACCTGGAATTTGCCCTGAATCTGGCACACCTACTCCGGGATGCTCATATCCGGGTGGATGTGGATGACCGGCCGGAGACAGTTGGTAAGAAAATACGAAATGCTGGAGGAGAATGGGCTTCCTTTGTAGTTGTAATTGGAGATCGTGAAATGGAAGGCTCTGAACTCACAGTCTCTGTGCGTGAAACAGGTCAAAAAGTTTCCATGGGCGTGCAGGAACTCATAGATGTTATAAAACTCGAAACTAAAGGAATGCCCTTCAGACCCCTGCCTTTACCTCTGAAACTATCTAAAAGAGTTGCATTTTGAAGATAACTGAACCAATTTAATTAAACATTTCCTGTTTTTTTTATCCATTACCTGCATTCAACTTATTATTTATTTATGTGGATAAAAAAAGAAACTGAGGTTAAAAATATGGAAAAAACCCCATTTTCTGAGATTAAAAATAGGATGGCTCGTTTTAAGGATTTAATGTCATCATCTAATCCTGAATGGGACATGGCAGTTGTCTTCAGCAACATTAACCTTTTTTATTTCACCGGGACCATGCAGGATGGGATGCTGTTAATTCCACGGGATAAGGATGCCACATTCTGGGTGAGGCGGAGCTACCCGAGGGCTGTGGATGAATCTTTTTTTCCTGATATCAGGCCAATGAATAGCTTCAGGGATGCTGCCCAGAGCATGGATAATTGTCCGGATACAGTTTATCTTGAAACAGAAGTGTTGCCACTGGCTTTGTATCAAAGGTTTCATAAACACTTCCCTTTCAAAAATTTCAAACCCGTTGACTCATACATTTCAGCTTTAAGGGCAGTTAAAAGTAGATACGAGCTTTCTAAACTTCGTGAATCAGGCAGGATTCATCAGCATGTTTTGGAGGACGTAGCACCCGCTCTACTCTGTGAAGGGATCAGTGAAGCAGATCTGTCAGCAAAACTTTTTCAAGTCTTAATTGAGGAGGGTCATCATGGTTTAACCCGTTTTGGAATGTTTGACACTGAAATAGTGGTGGGACACGTTGGCTTTGGAGAAAATTCCCTATATCCAACTTATTTCGATGGTGCCAGTGGAAATCGCGGTTTAAGCCCTGCAGCACCTGTGCTGGGAAGCAGGCACAGGAAACTTAAAAAAGGAGACTTGGTGTTCATTGACATAGGCTGTGGGGTGGACGGTTACCATACCGATAAAACCATGACCTACATGTTTAAAAGTCCACTCCCTGAGCATGCTATTTACACCCATCAAAAATGTGTGGAAATACAAAACGAGATAGCAGCAATGTTAAAACCTGGCAATATACCCTCCGAAATCTACTCATCTATAATGAATAGCCTTGACGATGATTTCCTCCAAAATTTCATGGGTTTTGAAGATCGCACCGTAAAATTCCTGGGACATGGAATTGGTTTACAAATAGATGAACTTCCGGTGATTGCAGAAAGGTTTGATGAACCACTCCAGGAGGGGATGGTATTTGCAGTCGAACCCAAAAAAGGAATTAAAGGAATTGGAATGGTGGGAATAGAAAACACCTTCATTGTAACTCCTCAGGGAGGGCAATGCATCACCGGGAATAATCCAGGTTTAATCCCAGTATTTTGATGATACTTATTTTTAATTTTCATTAATTTCTATATTCTAAAACACTTTTACCGGGACAAAATTGGCTAAACTATAAATATTATAACTTATAACTTATACTTATAACTTATAATTTATAAGAAAACTCTCAAAAAAAATCTTCAAAAAAAATTTAGGAGAACCATTATGGCGGAAATAATTGCAATATTGAATCAGAAGGGAGGTTGTGGTAAAACTACCACTGCAGTCAACCTTTCAGCAGCACTAGCCCTTTTAGGGGAAAAAGTTCTGGTTATTGACATGGACCCACAGGCTAATGCCACCACAGCATTTGGAGTTGAAAAAAACGAAGAAAACTCCATATACCGGGTACTAACCGGGCAGGAAACACTGGATGATTCAGTTGTCTCCACTGATATCAAGGGTCTGGATCTGGTACCCAGCCATATTTCACTCAGTGGGGCTGAAATAGAGCTCAGTAAAGACATAGGATTCCCATTTATACTGAAGGAGGCTATGGATGGAATTGCAGAAAGCTACGATTACATCCTGGTGGATGTGCCCCCATCTCTGGGTATTTTAACCATCAACTCCCTGGTGGCAGCAGACAGTGTCATAATACCCATTCAGGCAGAATTTTATGCCCTGGAAGGAATGGCTGATTTACTGGATGCTATGAATCTCGTTGAAAGTCGTTTAAACAGCCCATCACCAATAAAGGGGATATTAATCACCTTATACGATTCCAGAACTCGTCTGGGTCGGGATGTGCTGCACAATGTTAGGCAATACTTTGGTGAAACTGAACACATTTTCAAAACCACCATTCCCCGTAATGTTAAACTGGCTGAGGCCCCCAGTCATGGTAAACCCTGCATTATCTATGATGAGGAATGCATTGGTAGTGAAGCATATCGGGATCTTGCTCTGGAAATACTGGAATTAAAAGATTCAGTTGCCCAGGAGAAGGTGGCTGAGAATAAATATACAGTGATGGAGGATAACTAATGCCTTCTCGAAAGGGTGAAAGTGCACTGGGTAAGGGATTGGATGCTCTTATCAAAGAGAAACCTAAGCTTGACGGTGGCACTGCAAAAGCACAGACTAAGGAAAAACCAACCAGGAAAGCTCCATCCAAACAATCCCAAAAAACTAAAAAAACAGCATCAAAACCCAAGGAAGATCCCTATAAGGTCATCCTGGATAATGTGGTTTTGGAGGTTCGCAAAAACCCGCGGATATCCTTGTGGTCAGCAAGATCAGCCGCAGTTTTAAGGTTCCTGAAGAACACCAAACCGGCCTTCAGTATCAGTAAGGAGGCATCATCCCTTATTGAAGAAGCAGTTCAGCAGAAGTATCCTGAGATATGGGAAATGTTTGAAGAGGAAGATTTTTAGCTTATTCGACATCATGGGAGGCGAAAAGTTATAAGTTATAACCAATGTTATAAGTTGTAACTTATAACTTATAATTTATTTTTAGGGATTTATCCTAGGAATTGGATTTGGAAAAAGTAATTGATTTAAAAAAAACTTTGTAAAAGGGTAAAACCAAATTATTTAGGATTCAGGGAAATTCATCTTTCTTTAATAATTCTTTATTATTTTTTTCTTTAATATCAGATGAATATGGATTGACTATTAAATTAATTCATAAAAATAAGATTTGTGATTCTAAAATTGCAGAGTTGTTTGATGGGCACGGTCTAGTTGAATAAAGGGTTCTGCTCTTTTAACCACCACTCCCAGTTTTTTTAGGTCATCATATTTGGTGAATTTTATTCCTTTTCTACGTGCTTCAATGATCTTTCTGGCAGATATTTTACCTATCCCTGGAACACGGATTAGTTCCTTGAAACCTGCTTCATTCACTTCTACTGGGAATAAATCCGGGTGTGATTTTGCCCATAACATTTTAGGATCATCTTCCAGGATTAGAAAACCATCATCATCAAATACCAATTCATCAGGTGAGAAACCATATGAATTCAGGAGGAACTGAGCCTGATAAAGTCGAGGAGTTCTATTATCTGCAGGTTTGTCATGATTTTTCAGAGGAGTATCTTTTAAAGGTTCAAAAGGACTTAAATAACTTAAATTTATATTAAGATGTTTGCAAAGCCATTCAGCCCGTTTTAAAATGTCTTGGTCTGTTTCTTCATTTGCACCAACTATTAACTGGGTGCTCTGACCGGAGGGTGCCATCTGGGGGTGGCGTTTTTTAAGTCGTCCAATCCATTTCATTCTCCGCAGGACATCGTTATGGTAATCCTTGGTACTGGTGAGTTCTCCGAATCCAGAGGAAGTTGCCGATTCCATATTAACACTCACCCGGTCAGCAAGGCTCATAGCCCTTTTTATCATATCATAAGAAGATCCTGGGATTATCTTAAGATGTATGTAGCCCTGATACTCATATTCTAATCTTAGTTTCCTGGCCACTTCAATCATTTTTTCCATGGCTACATCCGCATCCCCGGGCATACCCGAACTTAAAAACAGTCCTTCAGCAAAATGATTTTGATAATAATGGAGGAAGAGTGAAATCAGTTCTTCCGGTGTGAATTCAACTCTATGAAAACTATTGTAGCAATGGTTAATACAGTAGTTACAGTCATTGGTACAATGGTTGCTCATGAGAACCTTGAATAAGGGGACCTGGCAGCCACTACTTGTCCTAGCCTGGTAAATACCCGGGAGATTTTTAGAGGTGAAATTCTCCTTATTGAGACTCACATAATTACAGAGGTCGTACTGTGAGGCTTCACCAAGAATGCGCAGTTTCTCCAGTTCCATCAAACTTTTTTTATGTTGTTGATGGTTAATAAAAATTTCAAGACAGCCAGTGATAAGTATTCAATCTGTACTTATTTATCCAGTTAAACACTTTAAGCAGTTTTAAATGAATAAATGATGCCATTTTATAATATTCATATTTCACACAGCTAATTCCATTATCTAGTTAGCAGTTTTTCATGAAAGATAACTAGGGTTACCCTCCATCTTTTTAAACCATAGATTCTAAATCCATAGAATATGCGTGTTGTTTTAGCAGGAACCGGAAGTGCAGTGGGGAAGACCACCATCTCCACGGGAATAATGAAAGCCCTCTCTCAGGAGCAGAAAGTCCAACCCTTCAAAGTGGGTCCAGATTACATTGATCCCACCTATCACACCCTGGCCACAAGCAATACTAGCCGAAACCTGGATTCCTTTTTTATGACTGACGGCCAGATCAGGGAAGCATTCCAGAGGGGATTGAAAATATCCAACTCCCGGATGGGAATTATAGAAGGGGTGAGAGGTCTTTATGAAGGTATAAGTCCCATTGAAGATGTTGGAAACACAGCTTCCATTGCCAAGGCACTTAATTCACCAGTTATTCTAATCCTTAATGCTCGCAGCCTGGTTAAAAGTGCAGCTGCGGTGGTAATCGGTTTTAAAACCCTTGATCCCTCCATACGCATCGAAGGGGTTATCCTTAATCTGGTTAAAAACAGGAAACACTATCTTAAGGCTAAGCAATCGGTGGAAAAACTGGCCAATACACAAGTCATAGGGGGAATACCCCGGGATGATGCCATTTCTGTTGAACAGCGCCATCTGGGCCTTGTACCAGCAGTAGAAAGGGAAACCATTAAGGCAAATATCGATGATTGGGGACGGCTCATGGAGGAAAATCTTGACCTGGATGCCCTTATCAGCATAATGAAAGGCGCTGGTAAATTACCTGAAGGAAGAGAACCCCTCTTCCTACAGGAAAATTCTAGTAGGCTTAAATATGGTATTGCCAGGGATGAAGTATTCACCTTTTACTATCAGGACAATCTGGAGGCACTGGAGTCCAATAAAGCGGAACTAGTTTATTTCAGCCCCCTGCATGATGAGGAGGTGCCTGATGTGGATGGGATCTATATTGGTGGGGGATACCCGGAAATATTTGCCAGACAACTGGAAGCCAACCAGAGCATGTGCAAATCCATCAACCGTTTCCACCAGGATGAAAGGCCCATCTATGCTGAATGTGGTGGTCTCATGTATTTAACTCGATCAATTAACCAGCATAAGATGTGCAATGTTTTTCCCTATGATTCACACATGACCCAAAAGCCCCAGGCCTTGAGTTATGTTATTGCCAGGGCAGCCTGTGACAATCTAATCATAGGTGAGGGGGAGACTTTCCATGGTCATGAATTCCATTATTCCAAACTGGATCTGGAGGGTGGAAACCCCAAATTTGCATTTGAAATTCTACGGGGAAGGGGGGTAACTGGATCCCGGGATGGGCTTATGAGTAAGAATACTTTAGCCAGCTATGTGCATACCCATGTGGCAGCTTGCCCCAGTTTCGCCAGCAGGTTGGTTCAAAATGCTTTGGGGGATCATTAAATCCTTTATTTTTAGTAAAATCACATAATTCAAATCATAATTGGTAATAAATCATTAATGCCATACAAAATCATTTCTACTGTAGAAAAATTTTCATCCTTTATTGGGATCCTTTACTAAGAAAATCAAACTCGGATTTCTACAGTAGACTAGATCAAAGGCGATTTTTAGGGGTTAGGAATGTTCATTGGTCTACTGTAGAAAAAAATTTTGAGATTATCTAAGAAAGTCAATTAACCTCAAAGGCGATGAAAAGGAGAATTTAAGGATGAACTCCAATTTCAGTTTCAATCAATCCACTATCCATTTCAAGAGTTAAAAAAATTTATAAACATAATGTATAAAGGAATGGACAATAAAGGAATTGACTGAAGAAGAAATTGTGTAATTGTTAATTCATAAACATAATTAATTCATGAACATAAATGTACTGACAATCAAAAAATTTAATTTAAGTTTCTAAAATTTATGCGGGGTCCTTGATTAATTGGAGGATTTTTAGGAGAACAACTATGAAATTTGAAAAAGTGGATCTATTCTCACCTTACATACTGGTAGTGGTGATTGCCCTGTACCTAAGCTTGGCATTAATTGCCTACCAGGAACATCTAGAAGAGCTTCAATGGATTTCATCCCTAACCCTCTTATACGTTTTAATTGGAACTATTTTCTTCATTGCAGGAGTATTTATTCCTAAAATAATCTACAATCATAATCAAAAACTTCAAATTCTTTTGGGAGGCAGAGTAACTAAAGAAAACTCTGCTCCATGGTACAATAAAATACTAATTCTACTTGATGAACGGGTGTTAATGGTAGTGGTGTTAATAGCCTTGTTTTTACAGGTTGTGAACCTGTACCTTTTAGGAGGCATACCCATCTTAAGCGGCTACTTAAAATTCAAGGCCACCACCGACTTATGGAGAATAGCTTATCCTCTATTCTTACCAGCAATTACAATTTTACTGGCCAAATATCCTAGAAGATGGAATTATGTCCTTTTCATTATTGGATTGGTGGTGTTCGCCATAAACGGGTACCGAACCACAACCATGGCCATTCTCATCAGCGGTTTTATAACCCTCTACTACACCCGGAAAATTAAAACCAGCTACATTCTTGTTTCGCTATTTATAATAGCTTTAGTTGGAATTATTGCAGGATATATCGCTGTGAAATCTATACAGTGGCAGCAATGGACTTTAAATCCCCTGGAACTTGTTTCATACCGTGCAGGGTTTACTCTGATGGTCTTTGATAAGATCGTGCACATGGCTGGGGCCACAGGAGGGGATTTATTCCATCAGGCATTCACAACCGGACACCCTAGAGTAACAGTGGGCCAAGTGGTGTTGGGTTACCCCACTACAGGAGACACACCCACCACCAGCATCACATCCACCATATTCGGACCAGCAGTACTGGACTTTGGACTTTATGCCATGATCATACAAATGTTCCTAATAGGAGTTGCATTAAAAATAGCACACGCAACACAAATAAAGGCTAACGGAGCATTCACCGCATTATATGCAATAATACTCACTCATACTATGATATGGGTGGAAACAGGCCCTACAGATAGCGTAGTGTACTTATTCTATCTACTGACATTCATTGCCACGGTCCTGTACGTAATTCAGCTTATTAGAATTCCTAAAAAGGCAGTTTAAGATGATAAAGTCTTTTAAAGGTTCAATAAACCATTTCATTTATTTATTCATTATTTTATATTGACCACTAATTTTTTTACACTTGAAACCCATGTCCTTTAGGTTTAGTACTCACTTAATTAATGTTGTTTTAATTTATTATTACTGGTGACTTGTAACTAATTTTTTCGAACCATAATCTTTTAAATCAATTTTTCCACCAACTGAAATCCACTATATAAACCTTCCCCAAAAAATCAAATGAAAAAATACTTAAGTCGATCTTTTAAAATAGCAAACCGGTGATAATATGGTTGTAAAAATAGGAGTTATTAAATGCGGTAACATCGGTACCTCTCCTGTCCTAGATTTAGTTTTAGACGAGAGGGCTGACAGACCTAACATAGATGTAAGAGGCGTGGGTTCCGGAGCAAAGATGAACCCAGAACAAATCGAAGAAGTCGTACCAAAAATTGCAGACTTCGACCCTGATTTTGTAATCTTTATCAGCCCAAACCCAGGTGCTCCTGGACCAGCCAGAGCCCGAGAACTATTATCCGAAATGGATGTCCCAGCATTGATCATTGGGGACGCTCCAGGAATGGGTAAAAGGGAAGAAATGGATGAACAGGAATTAGGATACATTGTTGTACTGGGCGACCCCATGATTGGAGCTCGAAGAGAATTCCTGGACCCAACTGAAATGGCCTCATTCAACGCCGATGTAATAAAAGTACTGGCTGCCACCGGAGCCTACCGGGTGGTGCAGGAAACCATCGACGGAATGATCGCAGAAGCCGAAGCTGGAAAAGAAATCACACTACCTAAAGTGGTCATTGACGCTGCTAAAGCAACTGACGCTGCAGGATTCTCCAGCCCATACGCTAAAGCCAAAGCAATGGCTGCCTATGAAATGGCTGCCAAAGTAGGGGACATCGACCTCAAAGGCTGTTTCATGGTTAAAGAAATGGAAAAATACGTGCCAATCGTGGCTTCCGCACACGAACTCATCTCTGCAGCTGCTAAACTAGCAACTGAAGCACGTGAGATAGAAAAAGCCAATGACACCGTACTGCGTAAACCACACGGTGCACAGGGTCAGACTCTATCCAAAACCGCATTAATTTCCAAACCAGAATAAATGATTTAAACGCAGTCCTTTTCGGCTGCACATACTTCCTTTTTTTGGATTTTTTGATATTTTTTATATGGTTCTAGATATATTTAGGCAAATTTTTTCTCTAGACATTAATGGTTGCCATGGTTAATTTTCACTCCAACATTAAATACGGTATTTAGCAAAAAAAATTGTTATAAACCATTTATTTTCAGAAAAACCAGACCCAAAACTTTTTTTAATATTATTAATAACATTAACCTTACCAATAACATCATTTGGATAAAGCAAACATTCAATCAATCCTCAGACTGTAGTTTATTCTCGATATAGGTATAGAAGGGGCGGGGATAAAACAATTTTCAACCATTTCTTTTCATCTCCTCAAAACTGCTTAAAAGTCTTATCCTATGAATATTGGGATAGAACTGTAAAAGGAGGTGAAAAGATGAGAAACCAGACAATCATCCTAATAGCCACCCTTATACTAGCAATCGCTCTCTCAGGTGCAGTCAGTGCAGCCGAAGGTGATACTATCATCGTAAGCAACGCACCCGGAAACACTCCCAGCAACGGAGACAGTGCCCATCCTAGTGTAAGTGATGATGGTGTTTGGGTTGCCTACTATTCTGACGCGTCCAATTTGGTGGCTGGTGACACTAACGACGGTATCAGGGATATTTTCCTGCACAATCGCATCACGGGTGTTACTACTAAGTTAACTTCCGGAAGCAATGGACTCAGTGGATCTCCCAGTATTAGTGGTGATGGTAATTGGGTTGCTTACATTTCGGAGGCTTATACTCTAGTGGATGGTGATAATCACGACTTGTATTCCGATGTTTTCTTGTATGATCGTGTCAGGAATGTTACTTCTAAGGTGACACCTTTATCGGGAAGCAATGGAAACAGCTTCTATCCAAGTGTGAGTGGTGATGGTAATTGGGTTGCCTATAGTTCATATGCTACTAATCTGGTGGCTGGTGATACTCCCGACTCCTATTCAGATATTTTCTTGTATGATCGTGTCACTGGTATTACTACCAAAGTGCCACCGTTATCAGGAAGCAATGGGGACAGATGGGCTCCTAGTATTAGTGCTGATGGTAATTGGGTTGCCTACGTATCATTTGCTACTAATCTGGTTGCTAATGATGCTGAAGACGGTCGTTCTGATATTTTCTTGTATGATCGTGTCAGGGATGTTACTTCTAAGGTGACACCGTTATCAGGAAGCAATGGCCACAGCGGTTATAATTGGGCTCCTAGTATTAGTGCTGATGGTGTTTGGGTTGCCTATACGTCATTGGCTTCTAATCTGGTGGCCAGTGATACTGCAGATACTATATGGGATATTTTCTTGTATAATAGTGTCACGGGTGTTACTTCTAAGGTGACACCTTTATCAGGAAGCAATGGCCACAGCTATTATGTGAGTGTTAGTGGTGATGGTAATTGGGTAGCCTTCTCCTCAGAGGCTTCTAATTTGGTTGCTAATGATGCTGAAGACGGTCATTCTGATATTTTCTTGTATGATCGTGTCAGGGATGTTACTTCTAAGGTGACACCGTTATCAGGAAGCAACGGAATCAGTGACGGTCCCAGTGTTAGTGGTGATGGTAATTGGGTTGCTTTCTACTCAGAGGCTTCTACTCTGGTGGCTGGCGATACTAACCAAGCATCTGATGTTTTCATGTACAATAACCCCCGTGTCATTGACAGGTCAGAAACACCAGAGAGAAACAACCCATCCAATTCCAATACAGTCAACACTAATGAGTTCAATCAACCAAACAACACTAATCTAGTCAATGCAGCCACTACTGTTGGAATGCAAACCACTGGAACACCACTAGGAGCACTGTTTTTAGGGCTCTTAACATCAATGGCAGCACTGTTAATTCCCAGAAAAAAATAATCCCTATGTAAAACAACATCAAAGGATTATTTTTTTATTCTTTTTTTTAATCCTAAGATTCAGTTATATAATAAATTTTTGTATCCTTTTATATCCTAAACTTTTTCTATTTCGTGATTTAAAGTCTTATGGGATTATTCTCTTTGATTTCGAAAATGGAGCAGAATCTCAATAATGCCATCATATAATCATACAATAATTCCTTATTTCCTTATTGCATAGAATTTATAACCAATGCAGTATCGTATACAAATTAATAAATTAATAAAGTATTTATTATCAAAGGTGTGCAGATGATAGAAAACCTTATAGAACGTTTATCAAAAGCAGCCAGCATGCAACGCTGGAATGACCACATCCGTCCAGTGGAATTCACCGAACTGGATAAACAAGCTCATAAAATGGTAATTGCCTATGTTATTGCCCGGTTTGAAGAAGACAGGCTGGGAACTGGTAGTGTGGACTGGATAGCACTTATTGAAGGGGGAATATTCGAATTTTTGCATCGCACTGTTCTAACCGACATAAAACCACCTGTTTTCCATCGTATGATGAAGGAAAAGGGGAATGAACTCAATAAACACGTTTTTGATAAATTAGAGAAGGATATGGAAGGTCTGGATGAAGGTTTCCAGGAACGTTTTAAAGACTACTATCTAAAACAACCCAACACACTGGAAAGGCGCATATTAAGGGCTGCCCATTACCTGGCCACACAATGGGAATTTAAAATAATATATCACACTGCACCATTCATCTATGGTATTGATAAAACCAAGGAAAATATTGAAAACCAGATTGAGGACCATTATGACTTGATAGGGGTTCAGAAGATCCTCCTGGGTAAGAAGTCCTTTGGATTCATAGATCTCTGTGGCCAGCTCCGCTTCCAGAAAAGATGGGCTCACATCCCACGCATACCAGAAACTTCGGTTCTGGGGCACATGTTCATAGTAGCTGCCACCAGCTATCTCTGCACCTTGGAAATGGGAGTCGAAGCCTGTTCCAAACGTTTCTATAACAATTTTTATGCGGGTCTGTTCCATGATTTGCCAGAAGTCCTCACCAAGGATATAATCTCACCAGTTAAAGGATCAGTGGAGGGTCTTAAGGAGATAATAAAAGATTATGAAGATTATCAAATGAAAGAAGAGCTTTTACCCCTCCTACCCCGCCCCTGGCATGAGGATATGAAGTATTTCTCTGAGTCTGAATTTGAAAACAAAATAATCCTGGAACAAAAAGTTAAAATGGGTGTCAGTTTCCAGGATTTGAACCAGAAATACAACGAAGATGTTTTTGCCCCGTTGGATGGTGAACTTCTCAGTGCAGTGGATAGGCTGGCAGCCTTTATTGAAGCTAAGCTATCCATTGATCATGGGATAAAATCCGATGAACTGGAACAAGCAGCCGAAAACATATACCAGGATTATAAGGGCCGGAAAATTTCAGGAATAGATTTTGGCCGCATTTTCGATTATTTCAAATAGATTTCAATCACTTTTTAAAATTCAATCACTCATTTTTTTTTAATTTTTTTAATTTTCCGGCGAAATCTTTTACCATACCTTCCCATGCACCGCTTTTTTGAGGGCTGCCTCCAATGGACATTTTAATGGTAAATTCCATTCCTTTGGCTTCCAGAGCTTCCCGTATTTGTGTAGTGGCTATCTGCGATCCATCCCCACCCATGGTTACCAGGGCGGCGCATTTTTTACCAGAGACATTCTGAACCTCTTCCAAGTACTGATTAACTCCGGGTGGGGTGCGGCTAGCCCAAACAGGACAGCAAACAATCAAACAATCATAATGACTAATATCAGTTGTACAGGGCTTTATGGGCCATTTTTTCTCCAGGTAAGCATGAATAGCTTTAATAAGGTACCATCTATCTTTAACGGGTTCAACACGTGTGAAATCAGCATTCATTTCTTCCTGTAATTTCTGGGCTACAGTAAGGGTGTTCCCTGAAAAGGAATAACAGGCAATCAAGGTTTTCATTTTTTTCATCTCCCTAATTTCATATTGAATTAGATCTTTACTTATAAAATCTTTATGCACAAAACTGTATGGAAAATTGGTAAAATAAACTATTTTCGTGATTTCTTTATTTTTATTCTTTGCTCTCTCTTTTTAACAACACCTCTGGACCATATCTTCCTACCCGCAATGAAAAGAAATGGAATCAGAAATAGAATCACCATACTCCATTGGGGACTTATAAAACTTAAAAGAATAGCTACCAAAATAATCATGGGCATTATTAAAAGGCTTCTTTTAATGTAGGGGTAGTAAGGTTCTACTTCTTTGGGAATAAGCTTGCTTGTTGCTGAATACCTCCAGATTAAATAAAAAAAGAGGCCTATGAAAAGGAGGTTGAAGTCAAATATAAGTTGTGCAATTTGGTGCTGTGGGAATTGGGCTATAATTGATGTTGATAAAGGTAAAAGTGCTATGAACATGAGCCAGAAAATGTTTATCCAGAGAATGGTGAAATCGATTTTTTTAACCAGATAGAACATGTGATGATCCACCCAGAAAACAGCCAGAAGCAGGAAACTTAAAAAATAAACCGTTAATTTAGGGATGATCTCACTGGTGGTTTGCAGGAACAACTCTGCGGTGTGGATGGGTCCGATGGGTATCTCAATGGTCACCACCACTATTGTCATGGCAATGGCAAAAATTCCATCAGTAAGGGCTTCCAAACGGTTGGATGGTATCTTTATTCCCTCTAGATATTCAGACATTATAGTTCTCCTAAATCACTCCCTTGGTACTGGGCACCTGGTCACCTACCACGCGGGTGGCGTCATGCAGGGCACGGGCCAGTGCTTTGAATACAGCTTCCACCTGGTGGTGGTCGTTTTCCCCCTCACAACGGGCGTGGAGGTTCATCTTACCTGTCTGGGCCAGTGACTCTAAAAAGTGACCCACATTCTCGGTGGAAAGATCACCTACCTTGGCCTGATGAAATGGTAGGTCAAGAACTGCGTAGCTTCGTCCTGATAAGTCCACGGCTACCATGGCCAATGATTCGTCCATGGGGACAAGTGAATGAGCCATTCTTCTAATTCCCTTTTTATCTCCTAAAGCTCCTTTTAATGCTTCACCCAGGACTATTCCCACATCTTCCACGGTGTGATGGTCATCAATTTCTACATCACCACGAGCTTCAACTTTAAGGTTAAACAGGCTGTGTCTGGCCAATGATTCCAGCATGTGGTTTAGAAAATTGATCCCGGTTTCCACCTGATATTCTCCAGCACCATCCAGGTCCAGTTCAATATCTATCTCTGTTTCAGAGGTCTTCCTATTTATCTTACTCTTCCTCTTCATCTTCTGCATCCCTCACTATAAGTATGGCTTCTTCCGGACACTTGGAAGCACAGATAGTGCACACATGACAGTAACGTAGATTGGTGGCCATAGCCTTCTTATTAATATCCCAGATCTTGGCACCCTTGGGACATTCTTCCTTGCAAATTCCACAGCCAGTGCACTTATCCTCATCAACTTCTATTCTCATTACAATTCTCCTCTAACTTATAACTTATAATTTATAACTTCTAATTATAACTGAACTCGAAAACCCAAATTTACCCTGTGATGGGTGATAGACTAGATATTTAATCCTAATTAGTTATAACTTATACCTTATAACTCACTTTTTTTCTTAGTAATGCTTAATAAAATTCCACATTTTTATTATTCCTTCTGGTATTTTAACAAGAATTCATCGAATCTTTTAAGGGTTTTCTTAAGGCTCCTGAAACCCTCTTCATCCTCCTTCACACCATCCAGGGTGTCCTTAGACCAGAAGTTAGCCCCCAGATTGGCTCCGAAGGGCCCTCCACTTACAGGTATGGCACCGTTAAGGATGTAAAATGTCATTATCTGCTGAATGGCCAGTTCCTGACCTCCGGCACGATCACCACCTACAGAAATGGCCATGCCTATTTTATGCTTCAGGAAGTCAATGTCCACTGCAGCTGCAGCCCGGGTACGGTCCATCACGGCCTTTATCTGGGCGCTAACTCCGCCATTATAAATGGGGGTGGCTATAATAATCCCGTTTGCTTCCATTAAAAGAGGGTAGAGCTGGTGCATATCATCACGTAAAAGGCACACTTGCTTGCGAAGACAGTAATCGCAATTACGGCAAGGTCCAATTTCCTTGCCACGAACTGTAAAAAACTCAGTCTCGTATCCTTTATCTTCCAGCATCTTTAGAGTTTCAGTTAAGACATACTCTGTGGCCTGTTTCCTGGGGCTTCCGCATATTCCTAAAATTTTCTTTGTCACCATTAATTCCCCCTCACTTAAAATAGATTTGAATTTATTATCTTTTAACTTTTTTTAGTGGTTTTGGAAAGTTTGGTGTAATTGATGGAATTTCCCCTCTGGAATTTCCCCCTCCCATTTTTTTCATACAAATGTATCTTTCTTAAGAATGAATGGTGTAATATTGGTGTAATATTTTGATTATGGGGCTGTGATAAATGGTGGGAGTTGCTAAGAGCTTAAGCCAGGCAATTTGCAGAAGATCTGCCCTCCCATGTGAATGTGGTGGAATATATAGGATAGGTTGATGATTTAGACACTTCACTAAAAGAACATCTGAAATTCCTAGCATTCAATTGGAATAGTATCTGCTTTGAGTATGATTGAAAAATTTGACTACGATTGAAAAAATATAGAACCAGTAAATACGATGAATGTTTTAGATCCATCATTTTTAAAAAAAAATAGTTAACAAAAAGATTCTTTTAAAAAAAATCTTTAAAAGAAAAAAAGAGTTGGATAAGAGCATCTTAAATGCTCTCAGGGATTTTTCAACTTTTAGATGGATTCATCCTCATCCAGAGCCAGTCGCATGGTGTCCGGATCCTGGGGCATCTTTTCCAGGAAGTCCTCTGCTGCGTGACGCACGTCCCTGGAACCGATTATGTAACGGCCCACCACGATGATGTCTGCTCCACTGTCTAAGGCCTGATCCATTTTTTTGGGCACAATTCCACCGGCAACTGCTACCAGTCCACGTTCACCTAATATGTCTTTAATCTGGCTTATGTTACCCCATTCAGTCATTTCTTCCTGTAATTCACCACGTTCGGCTTTGAGGGTTTCAAGGTCCACATTACGGTGTAAGAGGACAATATCTGGTTTGTAGTTGAGAGTTTCCAGTTTTTCAGTGAAGTTCTCCACATTCATCATATCCAATATGGAGTAGATGCCCTGTTTCTGGGCTTCGTGGATGGCTTTTTCAATTGATTCCGGTGTTCCCAGTCCTGAAATTGCAACAGCATCTGCAGTCTCATCAGCCGCCATTTTAACTTCAATACGGCCCACATCTAAGGTTTTAAGATCAGCGATGATAAATGCATCTTTCCTGAGTTCCCGTATTTTACTGACAATTCCCACTCCGAATTTTTTAACCAGTGGTGTGCCAGCCTCTATGAGAATTCTTTCCCTGTCAGGGAGGCTGTCAATGATGCGTTCCATTTCCTGCAGATTATCCAGGTCAAGTGCCACCTGCAGGTAGGGTGGTTTCCATAACCTTGTAACTTTGAAACCCATTATAGGATGTGTTCCCCTATCTTTTTCTGCTAATACTTTATCCACTGAAGGATATCCTTCCATAGCTCGTCTTAGGGCTAGTTTGGTTGCTCCATAGTTGTACTGGTAGATTTTCCGGTAATCTGTTGCATCCGGGTGGATGAATACACTGATGATTAACACCATGTCTTCCGCATTATCCTTGGGTAGAATTCCTTCTTCCACTGCATCGGCCACTGCTCTACCAACCGCGGTTTGTGCAGGTCCGAATATCTTGTTAGCATCGTCCAGGCAGCGTACACTGACCTTGGGCACAATGAGGGTTGCGGGTTTAGTCATGAGGTTGGGTCTGACCACTGAAAGCAGGGGTGTGTGGCCCAGTGAAAGGTTTGACATGTTATTCACAAAGGCTGTTCCGGCAGGGCCGTTTTTATCTCCAATTACCAAATCAATATGAGCTATTTCATTACCATTTCCGATCAAGGCTTCCCCTATTAGGTACATAAACATGATCCTCCTTTTAAAGTCACATTTGATCTATATGGCTAACTGGTATAAATAGAGTGCTATCAAATGTGCATGAGAAGTGGAAGACTAAAAGAAATAGGCAAAAATAGAAGGTTTAATCTACCAAATCAGTGAATTTGCAGTCTAAATAAGAACAACACCAGAGAAAAAAAATAAAAGATAAGGATGGTTAATCTACAATTTTACCATCCAGGTAGTCGGCGTATCCGGCAAGATCCAGCAGTCCATGACCAGAGAAGTTAATTACAATGTTCTTTTCTTCCCCAGTCTTCTTACAGAGAAGTGCTTCATCTATTCCAGTTTTTATGGCGTGGCAGGTTTCTGGAGCAGGTACGATTCCTTCGGTTCGGGCGAAGAGCACTCCACTTTTGAAAACATCGGTTTGCTGGACAGATCTTGCTTCTACTATTCCTTCATGGACCAGTAGTGCCACTAAGGGGGCCATACCATGGTAACGGAGTCCGCCAGCGTGATCTGCGGGTGGAATGAAGTCATGGCCCATACTGTACATCTTGATGAGGGGGGTGAGTCCGGCGGTATCTCCAAAGTCGTAGCAGTATTCACCCTGAGTCAGGGTGGGGCAGTGGGCGGGTTCCACAGCAATAAACTTACAGTCAATCTTCTCATCCAGCTGGTCCTTAATGAAGGGGAAGAATGCTCCAGCAAAGTTACTACCTCCTCCAACACATCCCACCATCACATCAGGTGACTCGTCGAATATTTCCAATTGTTTTTTGGTTTCCTGGCCAATAACAGTCTGGTGGAGCATGACGTGGTTTAAAACGCTTCCCAGTGAGTAGTAAACTTTTTCATCATTTAAGGCATCTTCAATTGCTTCAGAAATGGCCACTCCCAGGGTTCCGGGGTGATCTGGATTTTCTGCCAGAACTTTCCTACCGAATTCTGTTCTATCAGTAGGTGATGCTAAGATTTCACCATTGTAGAGTTCCATAATGGTTTTTCGGTATGGTTTCTGGTTGAATGAAACTTTAACCATGTAAACTGTACAGTCAATATCCATCAGGTTACAGGCCAGTGAAAGGGCAGTTCCCCACTGTCCTGCACCGGTTTCAGTGGTTAAACGCTCAGCTCCGTCCTTTTTAGCATAGTATGCTTGGGCTATGGCAGTGTTCAGCTTGTGACTGCCAGTGGGGGAGGTGTCTTCCCTTTTATAGAATATCTTGGCAGGGGTGTCCAAGTGTTCTTCCAGGGCTTTAGCTCTGGTCAGTGGGCTGGGTCGTCCCATCTGTTTGTAAACATTCCTAACTTCTTTGGGTATCTTAATGTATCGCTCTGTGGATAACTCCTGTTCCAACACTCCCTTGGAGAATATTTTCGGCAAGTTTTCCAGTTGTTTCCCATCTTCAGTCTGGTCGTATGGTGGGAATTCCACTGGCAAGTCTGCTGCAATGTTGTACCATTTTTTAGGTATTTCTTTTTCAGTCAGTTTCACACTGTACATGGATTACACCTCAAACAATTTACATTTTTTTTTAAAAAATTCAGTTATCAATCATTCAATCTGTTGAATCAGGTTATAGATGGGTTTAAAACTAAAAAAACCCAAGTTGCTGGTTTTATGTAACTTCCTTAAACATGCATTTCAAGTGTAATGGTGCTTTATTAAATATGGTCTTGGTATATGTTCTGTTCTTGGTCTTACTTGTTTGAAACACAAATATAATTAGCGTACTATTTAAATCTTTGTTGTATAAATATGTACATTGTTGGTATTGCTTAAATGCAGCTGAACACATATATGTATAACATGAAAATTCTGGCAATAGATGTGGGTACGGGTACTCAGGATATCATGCTTTATGATTCCAACCATTCCATGGAAAATGCAGTGAAAATGGTTCTTCCATCTCCCACCAGGATAATGGCAAACCGGATACGGAAACATCATCATGATCTTTTTTTAAGTGGAGAGACCATGGGCGGCGGACCCATAAATCGAGCCATAAAAAGTCACCTTGATAAGGGTTATCGGGTGCTAATGACAGAAAAATCTGCCAGAACAGTGAGAGATGACCTGGAAAGAGTTAAAGCAATAGGTGTGGAAATCATTCCTGAAGGGGAAAAACATCCTGAAATAGCAGAATTAGAGCTTAAAGATGTTGACTTATCAGCTATCCGGGAATCATTATTACAATTTGATGTGGAACTTGAATTTGACTATATGGGGGTGGCAGTGCAGGACCACGGACATCAGGAAGGAACAGGAGATCGAAACTTCCGATTTCAGAAAATAAAAGAGAAACTGGATGTTCCACGCACTCCGGAGGAGTTTTCATACTTCAATCAGGTTCCAGAACACTTCACTCGCATGCAGGGAGTTTTCAGAATGTTTAAAGACTACCGTCCTCTAATTATGGATTCCAAATTTGCATCCATATGTGGAGCAGCTTTGGATCCTGTGGTTGCTGGAATGGATAATCATGTGGTCATGGATGTGGGAAATGGACATACCCTGGCTGCTTCATTCACCGATGGAAAGATACATGGAGTATTCGAACACCACACCAGTCTTTTAACTCCAAAGAGGATAGAAGAACTTGTTCTTAGGCTTTGTGAAGGTAATATAACTCACCAGGAGGTTCATGAGGAGGGGGGTCATGGTGCATGGGCAGTAGAGGGCATAGGTTCATATGGATGCGTGGTGGCCACCGGACCAAAACGTTCAATACTAGCTGAAACAGATCTTCAAGTTCACAATGCAGCCCCTGGGGGAGATGTGATGATGACCGGACCTGCGGGGCTGATAAAAGCAATAATGGCGCGGCAAGGAGAAATAAATGATCATTGACCCTCATATTCACAGCACACACTCTGGTGACTCAACTGCCTCGGTGAAAGATATAGTAAAACATTCCCGCAAGATCGGATTGGATGCCATTGCCATTGCAGATCACAACTCGCTTAAGGGATCAGAGGAGGCTTTAAAAGAGTTCGGAAAAATGGATGATCTCATCATCATACCTGCCATGGAGGTTTCCACCAGCAAGGGCCATATCGTGGCTCTAGGTATCAGTGAGGAAATACCAGCAGGAACAACCCCAGAAGACACTGTTGAATTAATCCGTATTCAGGGGGGGATTGCCATAGCTGCCCATCCTTTTGTAAGCTACCGGGAAGGTATCTTCACTCAGGTAAACTATGTGGATGTAGATGCCATGGAAACCCTAAACTCTCGCTACATATTTGGTTATTCCAACTGGAGGGCCAAAAAGATGGCTGAGGAGAAAAACATACCCCAGATAGGTGCCAGTGATGCCCACTTTTTAGGGGCTATTGGAAGTTGCGTCACCGAACTGGAAGCAGATTTCTCAGTGGATGGTATTATTCAAGGTATACTGTCCGGGAAGACCAATGTTTTCGGAGATCGCACCCCTTTGCCACTCATCCTGAAAGAGGTTATAAATAAGAAGATCCGCCGGATTTAAGTTATTATTCATTTTAACAATTAATTAGACATTTAAGATAAGTTTAAATATTCTAACACTCTATCTAGTGCCATGTTCTTTGATTCTATCATACAGTATATTCAGGAGAACTTCATCTACCTGCACCCGGGTTACACCACTTTAAATACAATAGTATTCGGCATAATACTGGGTCTGGTTATTCTTTTAATCATAAGGATGTTTCGCTGGATAGATAAAGACCCTAAGGATCTTCTTCTTCCCCTAATCCCCTTCATATATTTCGGGTCCAGTGCACGCGCCCTGGTTGACAATGGAATATATCCCCTAACCTATATTCTGGTAACTCCTGGGATATACCTTTTAACCGGGATTTCAGCCATCATCACACTTTTAGCAGCGGTTTTCATAGAACGCAAGATTGGATGGGATTACCGTTATATTATATTCCTGGTGGGGGTAGTACTCTGTATTCCCAACGTATACTTCACCCCGCATATCAACTTGGTGGCAGTGTTGCAGATTTTAGGATCATGGGCTTTGGTATCTGCCCCCTTCATATTACTAAGTCTGAAATGGGGACTCTTAAAGGATAAATTCAATTTAAGTGTACTTCTGGCCCACATATTCGATGCCAGCACCACCTTCATAGCAGTGGATTATTATGGCTACGGAGAACAGCACGTTCTCCCTAATTTCCTCACCCAACTGGCAGACACCGCCATGGTAATGTTTCCCTTAAAAATAGCAGTAATATTACCCGCCCTCTATGTTATCGACACTTATGTTGAGGATAGAACCATACGTAACATGCTGAAATTGGCCATATTTATTCTAGGATTGGCACCGGGAATGAGAAACTTCCTGAGTCTGGGTATGGGTACCTAGATGTAACTACAAAACCAGTCTCATCAAGTATTGTCTCATCAAGTATTTAATATGGACTCTATCCATGGAGTGTGGGAACTTTTTTTTAACACAATTTTTTTATTAAGTCCCATCTAAAGATCAAATCAATAGGTCAAACCACAAGGGGTCTGCCCATGTACATAGAAAATGTTTTAGAAGAAATCAAATTACCTGAAAAGGTGCGAATATTCGACACCACCCTCAGAGATGGCGAGCAAACACCCGGGGTAGCCATAACTCCGGATGAAAAGATCAGAATAGCCAAGAGGCTGGACAGATTAGGAGTGGATGTTATAGAAGTGGGATTCCCAGCAGCATCACTGGGTGAGAGTAAAGCTGCCCGGGAAATTAAAAGTCTGGGACTCAATGCACAGGTATGTGGTTTGGCAAGAGTACTGCAGGAAGACTTAGACGCAGCAATAAACTCTGATGTGGATTACATTCACACCTTCATAGGCACTTCTCCCCTTCACCGGGAATATAAGTTACATATGAGCCAGGATGAAATTCTAGCCAAAGCAGTGGATGCAGTGGAGTACATCAAAGATCATGGAATCATCGCTGAATTCTCGGCAGAAGATGCCACCAGAACAGAATTTGATTTTTTGGAAAAAATTTACTCTGCAGTGGAGGATGCAGGGGTGGATGTAATCAATGTCCCGGATACTGTGGGAGTAATGGTCCCTTTATCAATGAGAAAACTGGTAAGTGACCTTAAAAATGTGGTAAGCATCCCTATAAGTGTTCACTGCCATGATGATTTTGGCCTGGCAGTGGCCAACAGTCTGGCGGCAGTAGAAGCCGGTGCAGAGCAGATTCATGCCACTATAAACGGTTTAGGAGAACGGGCAGGAAATACTTCCTTAGAAGAGGTTGTAATGGCCCTTATAACCAGCTATGGGATCAAAACAAACATCACTACTGAGCTGTTGGTGGGAACATCAGAACTGGTTTCAAGAATCACCGGGGTGAAAATGCCCCCTAATAAGGCCATTGTAGGAGAGAATGCATTTGCCCATGAGGCAGGAATACATGTTCACGGGGTGCTCCAGAAAGCCGAGACCTACGAACCCCTCAAACCAGAAATGGTGGGTCACACCCGCCGTATAGTAATGGGGAAGCACACTGGTGCCCGGGCCATAAGGTCCAAACTGGATGAATATGGTATTGAAATGGATGAAAACCAGTTCTGCATGCTTTACGATCAGGTTAAGAAGCTGGGGGATAAGGGAAAGATGGTAACGGATGCCGATCTCCAGGCACTGGCTGAAACAGTATTAGGAAAGCCTAAAGAGGAAAAGGTTAAATTAGAAGGGTTCACGGTAATGACTGGGGACAATGTACTTCCCACAGCCACTGTAAAGTTAAACATTGATGGTAAGATTAAAACAGCTGCTAAAACTGGAGTAGGACCAGTTGATGCAGCTATTAATGCCATACAAAGTTTGGTGAGGGAAACTGCGGACATTGAACTGAGAGAATATCATATTGAGGCCATAACTGGTGGTACCAATGCACTGGCTGAGGTATTTGTAATACTGGAAGATGGTGAAGGTAACAGTGCCACAGGCAGATCCACAGTTGAAGACGTGGTTATGGCCAGTGTAGAGGCAGTTTTGGATGCCATAAACAAAATACTAATGGAAAGATGAAATTGATGTGCAATGCATCTAGAATCCTTATATGCTGGAAATGATAGATTATATAAATAACCAACTAATTAATACTAGGATTAAAATATTCTATATCCTTGGGAGCTAGAGACACATGACCAGTGCAACTATTCTGGTAGTGGAAGATGAAAGAATCACTGCTGAAGACATCCGAGCAGGACTGGAATTTGCAGGTTACAAAGTACCAGTTATATGTTCTACAGGCGAAGACGCCGTGCAACAGGCCAGGAGATTAGAACCAGACTTGGTGCTTATGGATATTAAGTTAGAAGGAGAAATGGATGGCATAGAAGCAGCTGCCACCATAAGGAAAACACAGGACATACCAGTCATATATCTAACAGCTTATTCCGATGAAAAAACTGTGGAGAGGGCTAAACTAACCGAACCATCAGGCTTCCTAGTTAAAGGGCAGGGAATGTTAAGCAAACCCTTCGAAGAGAGTGAACTGCATGCAGCCATAGAGATTACCCTATACAGGCATCAAATGGAAAAAGAGCACGATCAAATTTCCTCCACCATACTCCACAAAACCAGTGAAGCAGTGATAGCAACCAATTCAACTGGCCAGGTTCGCTTTATAAACGCTCTTGCTGAAACATTAACTGGATGGAATAAAGACAAGGCATTGGGAAAAGATTTGGCGGAAGTTTTCCTGCCATTACCTGAAGTAAAAGATGAATCTACCTTAGAGGAACTTCTGGAGGGGAGTCCTGAAATATCTCGGGGAGGATCATCTGTAAGGATAAAAGGCACAGTTACTCCTATAAAAGATTATAAACAGAGAATCAACGGCCTCGTGGTGGCTTTTAAGGTAGATAATACTAATGAAAACTAGAATCTGATGTTCATTGATTAGTTAGGTTGCAGTAGGGAGGCAAATGAATGGCCAATGTACAAATAATGATAGTAGAAGATGAACGGATAACTGCAGAAGACATTAAAAAAGCACTTAACAGTGTTGGATTTGAAGTTCCTGCAATAGTTTCTTCAGGGGAAGCAGCTATTAAGGCTGCTGAAGAATTAAAGCCGGATCTGGTGCTTATGGATATTAAGTTAGAGGGAGAAATGGATGGTATCCAGGCAGCAGAAAAGATCCGATCTAAACTGGGCATTCCCATCATCTATTTAACTGCTTATTCCGATGAAAAAACTGTTCAGAGAGCTAAAGTCACCGAACCATCTGGATTTATCCTAAAACAACCCTATGGATTTTTGCGCAAACCCTTTGAAGAAAGTGAACTTAACACGGCCATAGAAATAACCTTATACCGGGACAGATTAGAGAAACGACTCAGGAAGCATGATCAATGGTTAGGGGCCATGCTTCGAAGTATTAGTGATGCAGTTATAGCAACAGATGCCCAGGGACAGGTAAGATTTATGAATTCAATGGCAGAAGATATCACTGGCTGGTTAGAAGAAGATGCTTTAGGTAATGATGTGCGGGATATATTCAAAGCAATGGATTATAAAATACCACTGGATGAGAAAACTATCACTGAAAAAAAATCAGAATTTGAAAATATATCCATGAAATCCAAAGATGGAAGTAAGTTAATAGTCAGTGGGAGTGTAACTCCCATAATGGATTCTGAAAACAAAATGGATGGTTTCGTGGTAGTATTCCGTGAAATCAGATAACCTTAACATATATATTGATTTAAAATATTGATTTAAAACTTTTTTTCTAAACTTATACTCTTTTTAGGAAGCTTTTTTCCAGCATATTGGCCTGAAAAATTGCAGTGACATCTAAGGGATATTCTATAATTCAAGGAGATTATCCAAAATAAAAGATTAAATGAATTTTTTGGGGTCTTTCTGGGATTTTTTTGGTGTTTTTTCCTTAAAAGGGCTAGTGCACAAAATATATATAATACTATTAACACTAGATGACCATAGTGTATCAATGGAGGTTAAGCGAATGCCAGAGGAAAATGTAGTGTACATTGGAAACAAGCCGGTAATGAACTATGTATTAGCAGTTGTAACACAGATGAACGGTGGTACATCTGAAGTGATACTTAAAGCAAGGGGAAGAGCAATTTCTCGAGCAGTAGATGTGGCAGAAATTGTCAGAAACAGGTTCATAACCGATGTAAATGTGGGACGCATTGATATATGCACCGAAGAAATTATGAGCAATGAAGGAACATCCACGAATGTTTCAGCCATTGAGATACAACTTTCCAAGGATTTTCAGTAAATAATTAAAAACCTCCCGTTTTTATTTTTTTATCGAGTATTTAGTGGGAGCTATTACTAATTTTTTTTTATTATCAGAGCTTGTACAGTAATTCCAAACCATGGAAAAAATGAGGGCAAATAGAGCTTAAAATCAGGAAATAAGAAAAATTTAATAAATCAATAATATTAAATTTTTGGACAGCCTCATCATCCATAAAATTATTATCAAACGGTTATCATTCAGTTTAGAAGTTTTATAATCGTTTCATATCTTGAAAATTCTTCTTAAGTTTTCTGGAGGGGGTTTTCTCGGGTAGATTTTATTTGAGACCATATTTTTTTTAGAATTATTCATCGCCCACAGGGTATTTAAAAAAATCTTCGAAAAATATATCTCCAATGTCTGGTAAAAACTCTTAACATGAAAATCGGATTTTCCACACTAGCTCTATTTATGAAATCATTTGAGGAATGGCTGGATATGGCCACTGCCGATGGTTTTAAACTGATAGAAATCCTATGTGAAGGTCCTTACTGGCCTCGCCACGCGCTCCAACAGGAAAATGGATGGGAAATTTTCTCATCATATGAATTAGATGTTTATTTGCACACCCCTACCATTGACCTTAACCCTGCAAGTTTAAACCCGGGAATAAGGGAGGAAACCCTCCTGCAACTTAAAGAAACTCTTGATCTAGCATCTAAGATTGGTGCTAAGGCCATAACCACCCATCCTGGTATGATTCACCGGTTAGAAGATCGTATAAGGAAGATTGCTCAATATTATTCCATTGAAACTCTCAAGGAAGCCAACCGCTATGCTGAAGATTTGGGTGTTATATTTTCTGTGGAGAACATGCCTCATAGGTATGCTTATTTCTGCAACACTGCCCAGGAGCATGCTTATTTCCTGGATCAATGTGGATGCCATGGAACTGTGGATTGGGGTCATGCAAACACCAGCAAAGATCCAGAATCGTTTCTAAAACTCCAAAACATCTACTATTATCATTTAAGTGATAATAATGGTGAGAAAGATCAGCATCTGCCATTAGGCGAGGGAACACTTGATCTGGGATTAATCAACGGAATAAAAAGGGGTATTATTGAACTGAATAGTTATGCTGATGTTCTTAAAAGCAGGGATACTCTGATTAAACTGTCAAAATAATTAATTGTATCTATTTTTCATCTCTAAATGGATTTTTAAAGCTTGAGCTGGCATTTTTCCTGGTTAAAATGGAAAATGGTTTATAAATTTTTCCATTTTTCTCCACGAACAAGGTATTAAATAAATGATGATGAAATGCAAATATATTGTTATTTTGTGGTTATTATAAGGTAAGATTTGAGGGGGTTCTTGAATGGAAATGGCTTACACCTGGTTAATATTGGGAATAATCGGAGCATTAATCATATTAGGGGTTCAATTCTATTCTAAGAGATTTTTAACCCTCAAAAGAATAATTGAAATTTTTCTTCTATCCTTCCTGGTGATAACTGTTGGTTTTGGTTCTTTATGGGCCTTTGCAAGTCATTTGTTTTTCGCGGATCAGGTTGCTGCCTATATCGGCTGGTCCTCAGGAAGTCCCTTCCAAATGGAGGTAGGATTCACTAACCTAGCATTTGGTGTGTTGGGATTATTATGTTTCTGGATAAGAGGTAATTTCTGGACTGCCACAGTCATTGGAGTATCTGTTTTTTATTGGGGAGCGGCCATGGTCCATATAACTAACATGTTTGCCACTTCTAATTATGCTCCGGGAAACGTGGGGGCAGATCTGGTTTTGAATATTCTGATTCCCCTATTACTCCTCAGCCTTTTAGCCGCATACAAAGTCTTAAAAGGCAGAGCAGTTCGCAGTGCTATTAAAAGCCTGGAAAGGTCATTATAGAATTTAAAATAGGGAGAAAGTGGGTTGCAGGATCATAATAAGGTTGTAAATTCGGAAGAAATTAATGTCAGGCGCATAGAAACCCTGGTTGATGGAATTTTCGCCATTGCATTGACCCTTCTTGTTCTGGGGATAAGTGTGCCTTCGATTTCTAACCCCACAGAAACTGCTCTTTACCAGGCTTTGCTGGATCTTTTACCCAATTTTTACAGTTATTTCATAAGTTTCATTCTCTTAGCTGTTTTCTGGAGAATAAACCACGCTCAATTCAACCGGATTAAAAAAGCAGACAATACTTTATTATGGATCATCATTTTATGGTTGCTTTTGGTGGCATTAGTTCCTTTTTCAGCATTTTTCGTGGGAGAGTATGGAAATTTCCAGATTCCTAACATATTTTTTGATTTAAACCTCTTTGCCATAGGATTTCTCTTATTCCTTAACTGGCGCCACGCCCTTAAAAATGGCCTGGTTGATGAAATTGCCATTGAAACAGGTAAATCTTCTTTAAAACTCAATTTAATGTTACCGGTTATTTCTCTAATTGCCATGGGCCTCACCTTCCTCCCCTTTTTTAAAGAGTATGGTTATGGCTGGACAAGCAGTGTTTACCTGTTAATACCATTAATGAAGAAATTCTTCGATTAAGTGGATAAAGGGTTAATGTAATTTTCTAAAAAGGATTAGTGTTTAAAATCAGGAATATAATTAAATATTAAGGTTATGAATGGATTAGAAGTCAATTTCTAGAATCTCTTTAATATTTTTCACCACAACATCTGCAGCGTCAATGACTTTTTGGGGAGGGTTTTCATCCTGCTGGAGAGTTAAAACACCTAAATCTGCTTCTTCAAGGGCCAGGATGTCGTTGGCACTGTTTCCAACCATCATCACCTTGAATCTGTTTTTAAGTTCGTGCACAATTTCCTTCTTTCTTTTGGCATTAGCAGTGCCAAACACATTTTCTGAGGGTATATTGATGAAATTAGATAACTCCACCAGAGATTTAGTCCGGTCACCAGAGGCCACATAGATATGGAAACCTCTTTTTTTAAGTTCCTCCACCACCTCTGTAACTTCCGGGAATATTTTACCACCAGCAGTAATGGTAAACTCTATTTCACCAGTTTCAATGTTTACAATGAAACCAGACCCACTGCATATCTGAACATTGTATTTCTTGTCAATAACAGCCCTAATTGTATCCTGTATATCACTAACTTGGGCTTTCTCATTTTTTATAAGATCCAGGAATTCATTTTTATCAATATCTAAAGATGAGTAGCTTATGTCAAAAGGAACATTGTTCCGAGTTATGAATTCATGAATAGTTTGATGAGGGCGGGCATTGATTATGCATTTAGCAGGGTCAGTCTGCAAAACCACCAGTGCCCGGCTGGGATTCTGATCCACCAGGTCAATGGAACTGGTTTCATCAAGTATCACTCCAGAGGCAATGTCCTTTATAGCCCGGTACCTTGAAATGAGAGTTCCGGAGTTATCGAAAACAACCGCTTTCATGTTCTTAAATAGGAAGCAATGACTTAAATATTTACATTTCCAACTAACATTCTAGTAAACTCAATCAAAAAAATACAATACTTCTAAATTAATTGACTCTTACATGTTATAACTCCTTATTTTATTACCCGCATGATCTAAGCCATCAAAGTGGAGTAGATGAAATAAAATCCTAATAATACTAAGAAAACCCCACAGATAATCATCATTATTCTGTATCGTTTCCCGGGTAGAATGTGACGTCCTTTCCCGGTGAAAAATGAGACTAAACTGTACCAGGCCAGGTCTGCTCCCCAGTGACCTGTCAGAAAACTTAAAACTCCTATGATTCCTGCAAGTTCTATTCCTTTTAGCATGAAAGCCCAGCCAACAGTAGCCCACCATAGGTAAAAGTAAGGATTGCTTATACTAGTGATGATTCCGCTAAGAACGGATCCGCGTTTTTCCACAGGTTTCCCTTCGCCAGGGATTTCGGAGGGCAAGGGGGATTTAGCAATGGTATAACCTATATAGATCAGCATTATGCCCCCAATTCCTCCAATTAGCATGGTGGCCATATCAGATCGGATTACCCATCCAAGCCCCAGCACTAAAAGTATCATAAGGGTTATTTCAGCCATAAGATGGCCAAGAACCACCAGAGGACCTGCTCTAAATCCTTTTTTAAGGGAATCTGAGATGGTAACCGTGAGCATGGGTCCCGGGACCATGGCACCAGATAAACCAACCCAAAAAGAAGCGGCTGCGAATAAAATAACTTCCATCCACATATAAATCATCAACTTTCCAAATCAATTAAATCATATAATAATTCGTTAAAATAATGCTTAAACCTAAAGAACTTATTTTTAGGGATTTATAAAGTAGAAAAGGTTCACAACCTATTTTTTCGAGATTTCACCCTTAAAATAAAACATTAGCAATAATCATCATATTTAATTCTTTTATCTTAATTATGTTGTCTGCTGATATTCAATTATAATATTATTGTTATAATGACATTAAAGTGGTTTTAAGATGCTGCGTTTTAATTCCAATGATGCGGCCAGTAGTAGGGTTATAACTACGGGAATTAGGCATATTTTAACCACTTCCAGTTCGTTCATCACTACAAACTCTTTCACAGTACGGATTAATGACAGAATAAATGCGATACCCATGGCCAGGCTTAATAAAAGCCAGATTCCAGAGGCAAATTTGGTGGCTTGGTAATTTAATAAAGAGTACACTAAAGCCACTAGAAAACCCACTGTAGCCAAAATTTTTATTAAAATAATCTCAGTGGCCATTATGCTACCTCTTCAATTGATTTAATACTTTTATGGGATCTGTAAGCTGCATAGGCAAATATAACAGAAGTTAATAATATGAAAATCCATTCCAATGTTCTGAATGTATCAAAAGCGTAGAATTCTCTTAAAAGAGCACATATAGTGGATATAAAGAAGGTGAATACAGCATAGGTAATAAATTTCCATCTAGCGTCTTTTCTACACACGCTTATCATGTAAACAAGGGTGGGGGTGATTAAGACTAGTGCAATTATCTGGGCAATTGTGAATTCCGGACCATAAGCTACTCCCACAGGCATCCCCTCTTGATTATTATTCTGAGTTGAAAACTCCCTTGATTTAGAGGTGTTGTGAATTTAATAATAATTATATGGGTTAAAGATGCATAAATGATTCTTTTTTCACTAATGAATGAACATAACACCTCAAACCTTTATCCGGAGCACTGATTCAGCACTTCTATGATTTCTGATAGGTGGTAGTCAATATTATTTATTTGTTCATCACTGAGTGATCTACTTCTTGATATGAATTTAAAGCGTTCAAATATGTGGTCCATTTTATAGAGGACTTCAGTTCGATTAACTTTATGGTACATTCAATCACCATAATATAATTGAATTTTGAAACCTATATATCTTACTTAAAAAATAACCACTCATCTAAAAAAGGGAAAAATTTGATTTATTCAGCTCATAAAACTAAAATCTGTTCCCAGACCCTGTTCTCGTGCTCTCTGGTAAATCAAACCTGCAGTTACCACATCCTGAACTGCCAGTCCAGTGGAATCGAATATGGTTATTTCATCCCCTTCTCTGCCTGTGGCATTGCCAATGATAATATCTCCCAGTTTAGCATGGATATCTTTTTGTTTTAACACTTTCTGGGTCACCGGAACGTTTATTTCCCCACTGTGACTGGCCTGATCCCATGAATCTATTACGATCTTTGATTTAAGGAGCAAGCGGGTTTCTAGTTCCTGTTTACTGGGTGCATCAGCACCCATGGCATTGATGTGAGTTCCGGGACTGATCCAATCTGCATTAATAATTGGTTTTCTGGCTGGAGTGGTGGTCACTATCACATCACAGTTTTCAACAGCCTTCTCAGCAGTATCAACGGCTTCCACTTCAAAACCATATCTTTCAGTAGCTTTTTTCGCAAAATCAGTTCTGGTACTGCAGGTTCTGCAAAATACCATGGCTTTTTTAATATCCATTACCTCGTTAAGGGCCATCAGTTGAGTGTAAGCCTGTTTACCTGCTCCAATAATTCCTAAAACCTCTGAATCTTCTCTTGCCAAGTATTTAGTGGCCACTCCTGCAGCTGCTCCTGTTCTCATATCTGTGATCAGGGTTCCGTCCATGATTGCCAGGGGAAATCCTGTTTGCGGATCTATCATTTCTATAATGGCCATAACAGTTGGTAATTTGTGTTCTAGAGGATTTTGCGGGTGCACGTTCACGCATTTAACTCCAGCTTCTTCCTGGGTCCGGATGTAACAGGGCATGATCCTCAGATCTCCTTCATGGAAAAATAGATATTCCTTAGCAGGCATCTGCACATCACGCTGTGCATAGGCCTTAAAAGCAGTTTCAACAGAATCAATCACTTCTTTCATGGAAATAAGTTCCTTAATTTCGCTTTGTTTTAAGAGAAGAGTTTCAGGCATTTTTTACACCTCTGGATATTACATTAACTATGCTTAGGGTATAGTTTTTAGGATAGTCAAATAGGGGTTATTAATGGATGGTTTAGGATCCTGAACATTTAACTTTAACTATTTGTGCATATTAGAACACTTTTTAGGAAATAAAAGGTGGGTATGTGGATTTTATAAAGCACAACAAACAAGGATTTATTTAATCCTTTCTAAAATTCAAGTCTCAGTCAAAATACACGATATTCATAATGATGGAGTTACAAGCTATTGAATGAAGTTTCAATCTAATCAAATCTGAAGGAATATGAATGGATTTAAATAAACGGTTCTGGGAAATTGATGTTCTCCGTGGTCTGGCAATAGTCATGATGGTTTCATACCATCTAATCTTTGATCTGGCCTACTTTGGAATAATCACTCTGAATGTTACCACTGGATTCTGGTGGTACTTTGCCCGCATCACAGCTTTCATTTTCCTCTTCCTGGTAGGAGTATCTCTGACTCTCAGCCACTCCAGAGCACAACTAATAATGGGAGACCATGAAAAAAAGAGCCTATTTCCAAAATATTTTAAACGGGGAGTTAAAATATTCTCCATGGGACTTCTGGTTACCCTGGCCACTTGGCTTTTAATCCCCCAGGAATTCATAGTTTTTGGAGTTCTGCATTTCATAGGACTGGCTATAATCCTGGAATATCCCTTTTTAAACAAAAAACAACTGAACTTGATCCTGGGAACAGTTTTCATAATGGCTGGTTTCATTTTAACATTTTTCACAGCCACCACTCCCTGGTTCATATGGCTGGGATTGAAACCCGCCGGATTTATCACCGTGGACTATTTCCCCTTACTCCCCTGGCTGGGGGTGGTTTCCATAGGCCTATTCGCCGGAAACATCCTATACAAAGATTATAAAAGGCAGTACACACTTCCTGATCTGTCAAAAAACATAATAATTAGGATATTCTCATTTCTGGGAAGAAATTCCCTTCTAATTTACCTCATACACCAACCCATTCTAATATTGATACTGTACTTGTTTGGTGTGGTGGATATTGGAAACCTTTTTTTGATACTCCATCCATAGTAAAAAAATAGACAGATAGGGTGAAAATGCAGTCTGCTTGAATAATAGAACCATTGGAATTCATATTAATGAAAGCATTTAAAATATAGTCACTGTGGATGGTTTCATTTTTCTAAATAAAAGGTGAATTTATCTAAAAATTAGAATAGGAATAGGATCTGATGCCGTACTTAATCTGCGACCATTGTAATGGCTACTACGAGCTTAAAAATGGAGAATCCCCGGAAGACTTTGACTTAAAATGTGAATGCGGGGGACGATTAGAATACTATGCCAATAAATACGACTATTATAAAAAACTTAAAGAGAATGATATAGATAGAAATAATCATCAAGAACCTGCTGATAAACCAGAAAACTCGTATAATGGATTTTTAGATAATCTGGACCAGCAATCCAAGGGACTTATTGGAATTGCAGTGCTTTGTATAATTGTTTTTGCAGCAATTTTGGTAAGTGGATCTTTTTCTTCCATGGGCAGTTCTTCCTACTTGGATATCATGCCTGCGGATATTCAGGCAGCTAAAGCACCAGTACTGGTTGTGCTTTCCGCACCCAGATGTCCTGCATGTCGGAAATTCGATTCAGAAACCATGACCAACCCGGATGTAAAATCCAAATTATCTGCATATTCAGTTATGAGAATAAATGTAGATACAGATCCAGAACGAGCCAAACGCTTCAATACTCATGTAATTCCAACTCTGGTGCTTTTAGATGCTAATGGAAAAGAAATCCGTAGAAATGAGGGTTATATGAATTCTGCCGAGTTAATGAACTTTTTAAAGATATGATGGATTAAAAATCCCTTCTAGTGGAATATTTACCTTATTTTACATAATCATTTCCACTATTTAATCTAATGATTATCAATTGGAGGGTAGAATGGTAACTATAATAAGATTCTTTTTCCAGATCAAAGCATGTAATCACCAAAAAATCACAAAATTACTACTCACATAACAGGTGGGAACCATGAATATTTTAGAAAAATCACAATCAATTCGCCATCACGAAACAACAGCATCAGAAAACCTAGAAGGATTCATTAAACGAATAAAAAAGGATAATCCTCAGATCAATGCATTTGTAGAACTGAAAATTGATGCTGCAATGGAAAAGGCCAATGAGATAGATGAAAAAATCAAAAAGAACCAGGAAGTAGGAAAGCTGGCTGGGCTGGTTGTGGGAATTAAGAGTAACATCAATGTGGAGGATTTCCATATCACCGCAGCCTCACGAACACTGGAAAACTACCTGGGAAGTTATGATGCCACGGTAATCAGACGAATAAAGGCTGAAGATGGTATAATCATAGGAATGACCAACATGGATGAATTCGCAGCTGGAAGTTCCACTGAAACATCCTTCCACGGACCTACTGATAATCCCGCAGCCCCTGGCAGAATACCCGGGGGTTCCAGTGGAGGTAGTGCTGCAGCAGTGGCTGCCGGGATGTGCGACCTTGCCCTGGGCTCAGACACCGGAGGTTCCATTCGTAACCCTGCCTCTCACTGTGGGGTGATGGGATTCAAACCCACCTACGGTGGGGTAAGCAGGCAGGGACTACTGGATCTGGCTATGAGCTTCGACCAGATCGGCCCATTTTCCCGGGATGCCGGTGGCGTGGCCCTAATGCTGGAAACCATAGCCGGACCAGACCCTAGAGAGTGCACCACCATTGAATGGGAGGTGCCCGAGTTTACCACAAATATAGCTGATCCTGAAGATGCACTTAAAGGCATGCGTCTGGGTGTAGTGAAGGAATTCTTTGAGGTATCCGACGAGGCGATAGTAGATATTATTGAAGATCGCATCAACCAGATGCAGGGTGTGGGGGTTGAAGTGGTGGAATTAAACTTCGATTATCTTAAATTATGCTTGCCCACCTACTACCTCATAAACTATGTGGAGTTCTTCTCAGCCACCCGAAAATATGATGGTCGAAAGTATGGTGAACGAATCGAAGAAGTGTGTGGCGAAGAAGTACTGCGCCGGATACACATGGGATCCTACATCAGCCAGAAAGAATACAGTGGAAAATACTATAAAAAAGCATTACAAGCCAGATCACTCATAAGAAAGGAAATAACCAGGCTCTTGAAAGATGTTGATGTGCTGGTCGGTCCCACAGTCCCAAAACTACCTCATAAAGTGGGCACAGAACTGGAACCCATGGAAATGTATGCCTACGACATACTCACCGTTATAGCCAACCTGGCAGGCATACCCGCAGCCAGCACCCCTGCCGGGGATGTGAAGGGAATCCCAGTGGGAATGCAATTCCAGGCCAAACCACTGGATGATGAAAGGATCCTTCAGTTAATGGCAGCTCAGGAATCACTTAATTAACTTATTTATTCTCCATTCTTTTTCTAGAGTTAAAAGAATCTGGTTGAGCGAAAAATAAAAAATATCCGAGAATCCCCATGAAAAAAATAGGCATACTGTATGTTGCAGGATCACTACCCAACTTCGAGAACTTCGGAGAACTCCCCACCCACCTATTAAAGGATAACGGGCTGGTCAATGGTAAAAAAGGTCATAAAGTCCTGGATGGTCTTATACTCCCTGGGGGGAGTATCATGGAATCACTGAGCATCAGCCCAGAGGTGGAAACTGTCATCCGAAAAATGGACAGTCAGGGGAAATTCATACTGGGAATGTGCTCCGGATTCCAGGTACTATCACAAAAAACCGATATCGGACGCAAATCTCCCTGCCCAGTGGAAAGAGAGGGACTGGGAATACTGGATGTCACCTTCCATCCCCTGATAGGCACAGACCGGGTGGAAGCTGAGGTAGTGGATGAATCCTTTTTAACTAAGGGAATGGTGGGAGAAAAGGTCAAAGGTTTTCACTGCCACACCTATGGCGATATAAGGGGTGATGCACCACCAGTATTCTATTCAAAGGTTAAAAGAACAGACTACACGGAAAATCCCCGAAAAATACTCTCCGGTGTTCGTAATGATGAGGGGAATGTGGTGGGAACCATGGTCCACGCATCACTGGATGAAAACCCATCCCTAAGAGATAATATCCTCCACTACTTGGATGCTGGTGAAAAGGATTTTCAGGAGATTAAACTGGCTAACCAGGAACTGGTAAAAAAGATCAAAAAAGAAATAGGGATAGGATGGGATATTTATTCGGGTAAACCAGATTATCACTTGACATCCTCAGCAAATAACACCTCAAAAACACCACCTTTTCTCATGATAGTCAGCACAGGCTCAGACTCAGGGAAAACCTTCCTCACCACTGGACTGGTGGGAGTGCTACGCAAAAAAGGTTACCGGGTGGCAGTGCTGAAGGTTGGTCCGGATATAAGGGACCTGGTACCCGCCCTCTACCTGAATAAGGAGAAAATGGAGATCTTTTCATCCATCCAGATCGGTGGCCTGGGATGGAAAGACCTACAAGAAATCTTAGAGGATGTAGAAGGCCGAAATTATGATCTTATACTAATAGAGGGGGTAATGAGCATATTCACCGGACTTTTAAATGAAAAAACTCCATTTTCAGCTGCTGAAATAGCCAGAGCCGGTAACATCCCCACTCTCCTGGTAACAGGATGCAACAAGGGAGGTATTGAAACTGCAGCAGTTGATCTGGCATCCCACGTGGATATGTGTAAAAAATTAGGTATAAAAACAGCCGGAGTGATCCTGAACAAGGTTTACCATGAAGGAATAGCTGAAACCGCCTCAAAATATCTTAAAAACACTACAGGACTTGACTGGGTGGGATTAGTTCCCAAGGCCCAGCTAGCAACTCGGGGAGGAACCCCGGAGGTGGAGATAAAACTGGAGGACTTCTGCCAGAAAGCCATGGAAACAGTTGAACAACATCTTGATGTTGAGGGAATAGTGAAGATGGCTCAGAAACCATATTTCACAGGATATCCATCTTATGATGAAATATTAAAGGGTTTTTGTATAAAATAAGGATTAATCGAGTCACAGATTCTTTTTTATCATATAATTAACTGAATTATCTTTTTTAATCTGAAACTTGCATGGGAGGTCTTTACTTAAGCAGCAACCCAGTCCTCACAGATACGTGTGGCCTGTTCCAGCACAGTTTTAACTGCTAATTTCTCCTTATCCGGCGGATAACCATACTGGCGGAGGATTTTCTTCACAGCCACCCTCATCTTAGCCTGAACACTCGCCCTTAAGGTCCAGTCAATGGTTATATTATTCTTGATGGTTTTAACCAGTTCCATAGCTATTTCCCTTAATACCTCATCCCCTAAAACCTGAACTGCACTATCATTAACTCCCAGGGCATCATAAAAGGCCAGTTCATATTCAGTTAATCCCAGATCTTCCCCTCTGCTCTGGGCTTCCCTCATTTTCCTGGCAAGTTCTATTAACTCCTCAATAACCGTCACTGCTTCAATGCTACGATTATGGTATTGTCTGATGGTCTTCTCCAGCATATCTGCGAAGGAACGCGCTTCGATCACATTTTTACGTGAAATAGTTTTTATTTCATCATTCAGGAGTCTTTTCAGTAGTTCAGCTGCGGTGTTCTTGTGTTCCATGCCCTGAACTTCCATCAAAAACTCGTCAGATAGTATGGATATGTCGGGTTTTTTCAGACCAGCTAACTGGAAAAGATCCACAACTTCATCTGAAACCAGGGCCTTACTGAGTATCTGCTGGATGGCCAGGTCCAAATCCTCCTCCAGTGCCTGGGGGGCACCGGTGACCTTAACTATGTAATTTCGCACAGCTTTGAAGAAGGCCAGATCATCCCTTATCTTCATGGCCTGGGGATGGGGCACTGCCAGGGAGAAAGCCTTGGATAATTCATTCACATACTTCAAGCAACGTTTTTTACCATCCTCCTGTCCCAGAACGAATTCAGCACCATCCCGCATTAATTTCAACTTATCACTTGTAGTGGATTTCTGGAATCCCTGGTAGTGGAATCCATAAAAGAGTGCGCTGACTATTTCGTATTTTTCCATCATCAAAGCCACAGCTTCCTCCTGGTCGAAGGCTATTTCTCCCCTTCCCCCACCCTCGGTGTACTGGGATAAGGCCTTTTTAAGTTCAGTGGCTATTCCCAGATAATCCACGATAAGACCACCCTCCTTGTCTTTATAGACACGGTTAACCCGGGCTATGGTCTGCATCAGGCCATGTCCCTGCATGGGTTTATCAATGTACATGGTGTGCAGGCTGGGCACGTCAAAGCCAGTGAGCCACATATCCCGGACAATGGCCAGTTTAAAAGATGAATCCGGGTCCTTGAAAACATCTCCCAGGTGTTTTCTGCGGGGTTTGTTGCGTATGTGTGGCTGCCAATTAAGGGGGTCGCTGGCACTGCCAGTCATGATCACCTTCAGGAAGCCCTGATCATCGTCATCATGGTGCCAATCTGGGCGGAGCTTGATGATCTCCTGGTAGAGTTCGATGCAAATGCGGCGGCTCATACAGACCACCATACCCTTACCATCCATGGCTTCCAGTCTTTGCTGGAAGTGGTTCACCACATCCTGGGCCACACGTTTGATGCGGGTTTTACTCCCTACAATGGCCTCCATCCGGGCCCATTTGCTTTTTAATTTCTCCTGACTTTCCATTTCCTGGCCCTCGGTTACGAAGTCAAACTGGGGGTCGATGTGGGGTTTTTCATCCTCCTTAAGGTCCAACTTCACCAGGCGGTTCTCGTAGTATATGCGTACGGTGGCCCCATCCTCCACTGCCTGTTCAATATCATAGATATCAATGTAATTCCCGAAGACAGCCACGGTATTTTTATCACCCCTCTCCAGGGGAGTGCCTGTGAATCCAATGAAGGATGCATTTGGGAGGGCGTCGCGCATGTGACGGGCGAAGCCATCTATAAAGTCGTACTGGCTGCGGTGAGCCTCATCAGCTATGACCACAATATTTCTCCGCTCGGATAGGGTTGGGTATTCAGTTCCGGGTTCGGGTAGGAATTTCTGGATGGTGGTGAATACAATACCTCCACTGGCCACCTGCAAAAGTTCCCGGATGTGCCTCCGGTCCCTGGCCTGTACTGGCTCCTGTCTAAGGATGTTCTTGGATGAAGCAAAGGTACTGTAGAGCTGGTCGTCTAGGTCGTTTCTGTCTGTTAAAACTACCAGGGTGGGGTTGTCCATTTCCAGGACCAGTTTACCAGCGTAGAAGGCCATGATCAGACTTTTGCCTGATCCCTGGGTGTGCCAGACCACCCCACACCTTTGATCCCCTCCAGGTCCTGCTGCCTTTAAAGTGGCCTGCACTGCCTTGTTCACGGCGTGGTACTGGTGGTAAGCAGCCATCTTCTTTTTAACTTGAGCTTCGCTTTCATCGTAAACTATGAAGTGGCGGAGGAGATCCAGGAGGACTTCTTGGTTGAGCATTCCCCTGAGGAGGACCTCCATCTCCAGCATGGTGAGAAGGTCGTCTTTCTCACCAGTGATGGTTTTCCAGGGCATGAAACGCTGGAAATCACTGGTCAAAGTCCCGGCCCGGGCTTCCATACCATCGCTGATGATTAAAATCTCATTAAAATCAAACAAAGAACGAATCTGGGATTTATAAGTCTGAAGCTGCTGATAGGCCTTCTCCAAAGTTGCCTTATCATCAGTGGGGTTTTTAAGTTCAATCACCACTAAGGGAAGTCCATTAATAAAAAGAATTATATCTGGACGGCGGTTATGGTCATTTTCAATAACTGTGAACTGGTTCACTGCCAGGAAGTCATTATTCTCTGCCCGGGCAAAGTCAAAGAGCAAAGCCTTATCATATACCACCCGACCATCTGCTCGGTACTCCACATCCACCCCATCAGTGAGCATACGGTGGAAGGATTGGTTGTTGGTGAGAAGATCCTGACTCTCCACTCTCAACACCTTACGGACCACCTCTTCCCTAGCAGTGGGGGGAATGTCAGGATTCAGACGATAAACTGCTTCCCTTAATCTTTCCACCAACACCACATCACTGTAAAGCTCCCGCATAGGATTCGTGCCATCGGGAGAGATATCCGGACCATGCAGAATTTCATAGCCCAATTCCTGGAGGATTTTTAGGGCTTCCTGTTCCACCATGTCCTCGTTGAGTCCTCTCATTTTATGGTGGCCTCCTTAGGAGGTTTTATTCTTATCTTACCGGACATGAGTTTGGGGAGGAGTGAGTCGCGGATTTTGGATAATTTTATATTTTGAGTTTGGTTACTCTCAATTTGACTAAAAAGAGGATTAATGAGTTTGTTATATAATTTGATAATATTTTTATCGGGTATAAGTATTTTTAAGCTTCTAAATGTTGATTTATTTATTTCTCTAAAGGTTGAACCACTGGCTAAAGAAATGATGTTCTCTTTATTCATTTTTATCCAGAAATAGAGGTAAAATATGGATAAAATTTCGTTAGGAATACAAGTAATGAAACCTTGGTTGGTGCAGGCTTCAGTAGTATTGATTGATAATTCGCCAACGGTTGCTCGGCTAGTCATCATCAATGAGTGAGGTGGAAATATTCTGGCAGAACTGTTTTTTAGCCCTGAATCGTTAATTTTCTTTTCTGATTCTGTTATGAATATTTGATTATTTGCAGTGATATCACGGGGCGAGAACCATTGAATATCTCCTTTTTCCCAATATTCTTCTTTTTTTGTTGAAGGTGTTCCTCCACCAGTAGTTTCAATAACTTTTCCAATTTCTTGAACTTCCCACCCCACAGGAATCTGACCTAACTCAGAATCAACCATCTCCCCGTCGCTGGACTTGTAAGGCCTGCCTTCTTCGTCGGGGAATTCGAAGTGAACGAACCAGTGCCGGAAGATGGCCTGGCCTATGGCTTCCAGGGTTTGGTTCATCTTGTGGTTGAGTTCGATTTTGTAATCTAGAACTGAAAGAAAGCTTGCTATCTTCTTTTGTTCATTTCTAGGGGGTAAAGCAAACTCAAATCCTAAAATTCTTGAGGGAGAAGTGTGTTTAACTGTAGTACCGCTTGCTGAAGCCAAAACCCAATGTCTATAGTTTCTATCTCTCAATTTCCAATAAATAAAGTCAGGATATGCTTCCTCAGATATGGGAATGATTAAACCTAATCTTTGATTATGTAAAAATTTTTTACCTTCTAAAAATGGAATTTTAGCTGAATAACCTAATGTATCGCCTTCTTTACTTAAATCAGTCATTGAAACTATAATATCTCCTTCATTCAAAACATAATCTTCTGGTATTTCTCCATTATAGTACTTAAATTTTGAATCATTAAAACCTCCACCAATTTTAAAATTACCTGGAGTTAGAAGAATGTTTGGAGTTTCTTCATCAGAAAAATATTCTCCTTTAAAAGCAAATCCATGTTTAATGTTAATTAGCTTTTCCAATTTAACGAAATCCCAATCCTCAGGAATCAATCCTATCTCGGTTTCTTTAAAATTCTCTTCATTCATATTCATCCGTTCTATACCACTTCAATTCCTCAATTCCAATAGAATTACCTACTTTGAAGTTAATAAAAAGACCATATTGATATCCTAGTTCTTTTTCTTTAATAAAAGCTTCTAATTTCTTCTTATCGCATGATCCGTCATCTCTATTGGATGTCTTTTTAATCTCCATGACCAATAGATTTTCCCGAGTAAGTCTATGATGAATTATTATATCTGGATAAACTGTTGTTCCATTTTTCTTCTTTTCATTTTCTTCACAGTCAGTAACCCATGAATTAAGTCTTTTACTATCTAATTTAGATAGATCATGACTATCTCTGTTATATTCACAGTCAACATTCCATTCAACAAATTCTCTTTGCAAATGCTCGGCCAATTTATGAGCTATTGATCTTTCGCTAGATTTTATTCTTAAAAGGGCGCTATCCTCTTTCATAAACATTTTAATAGATTTATTCACTCTATTTTTAAGTTCATTAAAGTTATAACTCATCATAATCCCGTTTTCAAATTCATTCTCATTTGATCAAACATTTCATCAATGCTCATTATTTGCCATTTTTAAAGGCCTCAGACTCCCAATTTTTATATTTATCTGCCCAAAGATTGATTCTATGTACCAAGTTGTGCAACAACATTTAATGCGTGATTTCATGCGCCGATTGTTGTTATTCATCATGAATATGACCATAACCACTATTGCCCTTATGTTGATTCTATGTTGATTCTATGTTGATTCTATGTTGATTCTATGTTGATTCTATGCACATTCAATGCACATTCTATGATTAAACGAGAATGTAATAGGTATATCTGCCCTTACCTTCAGCAGTGATAACTCCCTTACTAACTAGGTCTTTCAAGTCTTTTAAAGCTGTGTATCGTCCAATATCAGGGTTTATTCGCCTGTATTCTTCGTTGGTTATTCTTCCATTCTTTAATAAGTAATCTATTGCTTTTTTTTGTCTTTCACCTATCTCACTTTTCCTTAATTGCGCATATTTATATTTTCGGATGATAACCACAAGACTCCCAGATTTAATCTCAAAAAGAGGTTCAGGTAATCCATTTTCCAGGCAGGACTTGATTATTCTCTGAGTTCCAGTACCCCACTCTTCTACAAAGCCTATTCTGTAAAAACATTTAGCTACTAAAGGATTCCTTCGTATGGAATCATGCGCTTTTTTAAGATCTTCCACGGTTAATGGTTCAGGTAGTGGTCCACAGCCCCAGATTTCTATTCTATCCTCAAATATTCTTATCTGGACATTTGAATTGATCCTGTAATCTCTATGACAGAGAGCATTGGTAACTGCTTCACGGATGGCTTCCAGTGGGTATTCAAACTCTTCAACCCTCTCCACACCTTCTATCTTCGCACTTTTCCCAATATGTTTACCTATGAATTTCAAAGCATCTTCTCTTTGATCAATAATGGTGCCTTCAAAATTTCGCACATCCTCAAATTCATCTGTATCAATACCTTTAAACCTGGCGCATTGTGTTATGGCTTGCAAAACAAACCTTTGAGGATTAGAACCAAAAAGAAGTACTGCTGCGTTGGTTAGTTGCCCATCTCTAGTTAATTCCAGCCGGTTCAAGGCTTCTTTTTTTGGTGTTTTAGGATCCAAATCCAGATTTCTTTTAATGGATGCAAGTTTTAGAAAGTTTTCCACTTGTTTATCATCGATATCTTCAAGGGTAGCTTCTTCTATGATCTGTTCATCCCAGGAGGTGACTCGATGTTCATTGGTTATCAAACTTCTAATTTCCGTGGATGAAAGCTTCTGATTAGTTCTCCCCACTCTGATGTAGGCCTTGTTCCGATAGAAAACGGGTTTTTCAGTGCTTTCTGATACTTCAATCAGGATGATCTTATTTCCATTCACAAGGGGATCATCGATATAAGGAGAAACGGAAGGATCTGTTTCTCTTCTAATTTCATTTGCCAACTGTTCCAAGGTGTTTCTTCCCATACCAACTCCAATGACTTCACCATTATCATTAACCCCCACTAAGATAATCCCACCTCTTTTGTTGGAAAAAGCGGAAATAGTTTTCATTATTGCATCTTTATCAGATAATGAAGACTTAAACTCCATATTTTCTTTCTCATCATCCTCGAGAAATTCAGATATATCTGGTCCGATTTTTAAAACCCCCCTAAATTATTATTTTAGGATTTAACACGGTTAAATTTAAATTCTTACTAAATTTCATATCCTAACATCTTTAAATTCTTGCGGATTTCTTTTTCCAACCGTTCAGACTCCTGGAATTGATCCCTCAACTCTGAGGTCAGCTTACGCATCTTCTCCTCAAACTCCTCCGGATCCTCCTCTTCCTCAGCAAAGCCCACGTAACGTCCCGGAGTGAGTATGTAGTCGTGCTTTTTAACCTCATCCAGGGTGACGGATTTGCAGAATCCACGGATATCCTCATATTCTCCGCCTTCACCCCTCCAGGCATGATAAGTATCTGCTATCTCTTTTATATCTTCATCGCTGAGTTCGCGGTGGGTGCGGTCAGCCATGTAGCCCATCTTCCTAGCATCAATGAAAAGTATTTCACCCCGACGGTCCCGGAATTTACCATTACTCTTATCCCGGCTGATGAACCACAGACAGGCTGGTATTCCAGTGTTGTAGAACAACTGGGAGGGTAAAGCCACCATACAATCAACCAGATCCCCTTTAACTATTTTTTCCCGGATTTTACCTTCCTGCCCACCGGCTGACATGGAGCCATTGGCTAGGACGAATCCAGCAATACCAGTAGGTGCGAGATGATGAATGAAGTGCTGAACCCAGGCGAAGTTGGCATTCCTCTTAGGAGGCATCCCATACTTCCAGCGCGGATCTTCCTCCAGAAGTTCTGCCTTCCAGTCCTTGTCATTAAAGGGGGGATTGGCCAGGATGTAATCAGCCTTGAGATCCCGGTGCTTGTCCTGGGTGAAAGTGTCACCCCACTGTATATTAGAATCAATACCACGGATGGCCAGGTTAATCTTACACAGCCTCCAGGTGGTCTGGTTGGACTCCTGGCCATAGATGGAAATGTCTCCCAAGCGTCCCTCATGGGATTCCACGAACTTCTCGGATTGAACGAACATCCCTCCACTGCCACAGCAGGGGTCATAGACCCGTCCCTGGTAGGGTTCAATCATCTCCACCAGAATCTTAACTATACTGCGGGGTGTGTAGAACTGGCCGCCCTTTTTCCCTTCTGCATTGGCGAACTGTCCTAAAAAGTATTCATAAACCCTGCCCAGGATGTCCTTGCTTTTACTTTCCTTATCTCCCAGGCCAATGGTTCCAATAAGATCGATGATACCACCCAGGCTCTGCTTATCCAAAGCCTCCCGAGCATAATTTTTGGGCAAAACACCTTTAAGATCAGGGTTTTCCCTTTCAATAACCTCCATGGCATTATCTATGAGTTTACCAATCTCCGGCTTTTTAGCATTCTTCTCTAACTGGTCCCACCGGGCCTCCGGTGGCACCCAGAAAACATTCAGAGCTAAATACTCATCCTTATCCTCTGGATCAGCATACTCATCAGCGGTTAAACCTTCATGAACTTCTAAAAAAGCATCTGAAATATATTTTAAAAAAATAAGGCCTAAAACCACGTGTTTATACTCAGCAGCGTCCATGTTATTTCTGAGTTTATCCGCAGCTGACCATAATTTCTGTTCAAACCCTAAATTCGCACCATTGGATGTTTTACTGATAACCATAACCCCCATAAAATTCAATATCAATGATAATTGGTGTCTATCTTATAATAACCTTATAATCATTTAGGATTTTATAACATTTCAGTGAATACTTCACTAAATGTAAGGCACATCTTATTAATGGGTGGAATTAAAGATGGAGGCTATAAATGACAGATTCGATCCATAACCCAATATAGAAGAATACAAATAAAGAGCAATAGTAAAACTAGTTATCTAAATCAAAAAAAGGATTTAAATGCATGGGAAGCTCTCCCCTGACTTTTAGAAGATATTCATGTTAAAGGGTTCATGTTTAAAAAGTGGGTTAATTAAATGTCTTTAAATTTATGGTAACCTTCAATTAACTCCGCACCACTTAAGAACACTAAATCATTCTTTTTAGCATATTCTGCAACATCATCGGTGACCATGGAATTACCGGTGTTATCATCCATCATTTCACAGCAGACCGCCACTTCCGTTAAACCGGCCATCTCTGCCAGGGCCACACTCATCTCAGTATGCCCATGTCTTTTTAGAACATGGCCTTCTGCAGCTCTGAGGAGGGTTACATGTCCCGGGGAGCGGAAATACTTACCGAATTCGTTGTATCTCCCCTCCTTACACAGGAGTCCCAGTTCTTTTATGGTGCAGGCCCGGTCATTATCCGTGATGCCAGTGAAGGTCTTCCTATGGTTCACAGTGATTGAGAAAGCTGATTTCTCATCATAAGGAATGTCTGTAGGTGATAATTCACCCAGAACAGGATATTTGTCTGTGGCAGCTTCCATCACATCAGTCATGAAGGGTATGCCCAGTTTGTCTGAAATCTCTGAGGATATGGGCACGCATACCAGTCCTCCAGCATCATTCCTAATGGTGGTCATGTACTGGGGGGTCATGAACTCCGCAGCAACAATCATGTCTGTTTCCCGTTCCCGGTTATCATCATCAAATACTAAAACTATTTCTCCCTTTCTAAATGCTTCTACTGCTTTTTTTATCATATAATCACGAGATTAGATTCTTTTTTTAAAAAACTGGGTAAAATTTTTTTAATCAGAATTCTTAATTCACCACTAAAATCATTGGTTCGGCAGGGGTATTAAATCTTTAACTCAAATCATCAAAACCAAAAAAAATATCAATAATCAAACTGACCAGGATTCTATTCTATTCAAAATTATTATTCATATTATTTTAAGGGTAACAACATCCCCATCTTCAAGTTGCAGGTTTTTCCTGAGGTTCTCACCAGCCACAAATTCCAGAGTTTTATCAGAATGCTGGGTTTTCACTGGAAACAGGACAGCACCATGGATTCTGCTATTCAGCTGGGCTGGTAGGAATTTAACATCTCCAAAACCACCACTTCCCTTAATGATCCTCATTTTATCATCAAGATCATGCACAGCCGCTGCGTCTTCTTTAGAGATTTCCAGGTTCAGGGTTCCGGGAAATGGTTCAAATCCAAGTTTTGCCTTAAATTGGTCCTTATAAACTTGTAAAGACATGAAATAACTGCCTTTATGGGTTCCGGATACTACTTTTCCTTTGATTTCCATGTTATTTCCTTTAGTTGGTATCTATTTGGTTTTTGAAAGTTTCAGTTGCCAGGATATGGGCTTGTCTTAAGGGTTCAGGGGTTTTGAAAATGCTGGTCCGCATAGTAACGTCTAGCGCAGTTTCAAGAGATATTTTATGACCAACACTCACATATTTTCCCATAAAAAAGGCCCCAACCATGCGCTCATCATATCCTATAAGTTGGAGTTCCTGATGTGCGTGGTGTCTTTGGGTGGCCTTCTTTATATACCTTCCAGCAGTTAAGCTTTTTGCCACTCCCAGGGTGGGAACATCCAACAGCACACCCACATGAGAAGCCAGTCCAAAACCTGCAGGATGCATAATCCCATGACCATTAACCATTAATACATCAAAATCATGATCTAAGGTTTTCACCACTGATATAACAGGATCCGCCTCCCGGACTCCAAGAAAACCAGGAATGTAGGGGAAAAATAACTGCAGATCCAGGGTTTTTCTTTCAACCACTTCCAGATCTTCCAGTTCCAGCACCACAGCCGCGGTCACTGCCTGATTATCCATGGAAAAAGAAACATCAGCTCCTGCAACCAGCTCTAACTTACTGAAACAGTCTTCTTCCACCACTTTCTCACTCAAAGAGTATTGTATGCTGGTTAAAAGCTGGGTTAGGTTTAATGAACACATTTATACAATTTTAATTTTCATTCTTTTCTATGATTTGCAGGATTAAAATTTCAATGCAGTTTCACTAGCAAGATGCCTGGTTTCAGTCTAGGAGTTTACCGGTGATGGTGCAGAATATGGGACCCCGGATGTCAATCACCTTGTTTTTACTGGTTATGTAACGCATGGCCACTTCATCCAGTACAAGGTTAACATCAGAAGGTGCTTTGGCAATGGTAGTCCTTAAAGTGACATTTTCCTCTCCACTCACCACCATCTCCTCTATGCGATAGGCGGCTTGGGATGCCACCCCCTCCAAGTAACTGATACCCGTGGGTATGCCCTTTTTCAGGGCCTGTATAGCCAGATCATCCACAATTTCCTTTCCCATATTTGCAATGATTTCATCAATCACATCCTCAGGGGGTTGGAGACCATGAAGGGTGCTGGGATGGGGCACTCCCACAACATTCCCATCATAAACATATATACGGTTCCAACTGGCCGGTCCAAGGAGTTTGGTTCCTGCCTCTGGCTCTATAATCTTAACTTCAATGTTTTTATCCATGAACTCCCCCTTAAAAGCAGTGAACTGGCAGGGAGATTCCGAGTCACCATGTTCCCGGGCAGTGCTGATAATGGATTCGGCCAGTCTTCTACCCTCATCTGTCACCGGGTAAAGGTTCATACGGAGCATGGAAGCTAACTCACGGTCACTGAGGCTTTTCTTGGTGTAGATCTGGGGGTAAACCATTTTACGGATATCCTCATAACCACCCATGATCATGGCCATTCTCTCAGCACCCACTCCCAGATTCATGACTTCCTGGTCAATACCATAACGAGCCAGGGCGATAGGTGAATATAATCCGAAGGTGGCTACCTCCACCCAGTCCTTTAACTGCGGATGGTAACCGTAAACCTCAGTCTGGGTTCCGGGAATGTAATATTTGGATTTCTTCTCATCAGGTAAGAATTTGAACTTTTCAAAACCAAAATATTCTAGTAAACTCTCAGAAACAGCCATTCCCATATCCAGAGAAACCTCATCATCCATCCAGACACATGAAGCAGAGTGATAGGTCATCAGGTGACTGGAATCTTCCCTCTGCTCCCGGCGCAAACAACGGTCAATGGAAAATAATTTAACAGGCAATGGATGGGTTTTAATCATGGATTCCAGGGTTATGAACCAGCCAGAAGTCATGTGTGAGCGTAAAGTGGTTTTACTGGAGATGGGAGTGAGTTCTCTCAGCTCTGGAAAAACCCTCTCCAGGACTCTGAGACCATCAGCATCCTTCACCTCCAGGGCATTTGAAACGTCTCGTACCAGGTCATCGCCACTGGTATCACCCTTTTTGTAACTGCGAAACACTTCTTTCAGGGACTGAATTTTAGCCTCATCCAGTGAAACTCCCAGATTTTCTATTTTCTCAATTTTGTCCATCCCAATTCCTATATCTGGACGGGGCAGGCCAGCCAGGTAGAAGCAGCGATCTAAAACTGCAGGGGCTTCCGGTCCGAACTGGCGGTAAATATGGTCTTCTTCAATAAACAGGGGGTTGATGGTTTCGGAAAAACCCAGCATGAGGTATGCCTGGCGTAGTCTGGCAATGGTATTATACAGGGGGTGAGTTTGCCCAGTTTTAAGGTGTATCCGGGGATATTCCTCATCATGATGGGGTTTTTTCAGGTTTAGACCTGTTTCCACCCAGGCCTTTTCAAAATCCCTCTTTGCCAGTTTCAAAATCTCCTTCTTCTTCACTAAACATCCTCCCATGGGTTAAAAGAAATACTGGGTTATAAGATAATAACAAATTCTTCTTACCAGTTTTTATATTTGTTTTTAATTATACTCTTAAGCTTTTGTTGGTTTACTTAAAAAACTTAAATAAAACTAAGGTGCAATCTCATATCATGGAAAGGGAGACTTACTCTACAGAGGTACTGGTGATTGGATCCGGAGGGGCCGGATGCCGAGCAGCCATAGAAGCCAAAAAACATGGAAAAGATGTAATAATAGTATCCAAAGGATTATCATACAAATCTGGGTGCACAACTCTGGCTGAGGGGGGCTACAATGCAGCATTTGCCTATGTGGATGCTGATGACAGTGTTCAGGCCCATCTGGAGGATACACTTAAAGGAGGGGGCTACCTTAATGACCCGGAACTGGCACGCATACTGGTTGAGGAAGCACCCGACAGGCTAACGGAACTGGAAGGCTACGGGGCCTTATTTGACCGTCAGGAATCAGGGGAACTTAACCAGAGACCCTTCGGAGGGCAGACCTACCGCAGGACCTGTTTCCAGGGGGACCGAACTGGCCATGAGATGATGACTGCCCTTAAAGAGGAGGTCACCCGTCTCAATATCCCCACTGTGGATGAAGTAATGATCACTAAACTTCTGCAGGATGATGAAGGGAATGTGGGAGGGGCATGTGGAATATCCCTGTCCCACACAAATTTCATAATTTTTAAGGCCAAATCAACCATCATAAGCACGGGAGGTGCTGGTTGGATATATCCTGTAACCTCCAATGCACTGCAAAAAACAGGGGATGGATATGCACTGGCATGGAATGCGGGTGCAGACCTGTTGGACATGGAACAAGTCCAGTTCCACCCCACTGGCATGTTATATCCGGATTCCCGTCGTGGAGTACTGGTGACAGAGGCAGTGCGTGGTGAGGGTGGAAAACTCATAAACTCTGAGGGTGAAAGGTTCATGACTAAATACGACCCTCGAGGAGAGCTGGCCACACGAGATGTAGTGTCAAGAGCCATTTACAATGAGATAATGGAAGGACGGGGCACAGCCAGTGGAGGAGTTTACCTGGATGTCACCCACCTGCCATCAGAAGTTATTGAAGAGAAACTGGAAACCATGCTCCTCCAATTCCAGGATGTGGGAGTGGACATCCGCAAAGAGCCCATGGAAGTAGCACCCACCGCCCATCACTTCATGGGAGGGGCCCGGATAAATGCCCAGTGTGAAACCACCATCCCCAACCTCTATGCGGCAGGGGAAGCTGCAGGCGGAATACACGGAGCCAACCGTCTGGGTGGAAATGCCTTGGCCGACACCCAGGTTTTCGGAAGAAGGGCCGGTGAATCAGCTGCTAAAAATGTTAAAAAATCCCACTTCCAACTGGATCCAGCTTCACTGGATAGGGAAGAAGGAAGAATTAAAAAAATATTCAAAGACGGAGATTACTATCCCTTCCAGCTTAAAGAAGAACTGCAAGAAGTCATGTGGAATAATGTGGCCATTATACGAAGGGAAGAAGGTTTGAAGTCTGCTCTGGAAAGGATTAAAGCCATTAAAAATAAATTGCCCCTGATGATAGTTCCAGAGGGCACTGGATATAATCAGCACCTGCTGGATGCCCTGGAACTGGAGAACATGATCTTAATAGCAAAACTTGTAACTAAATCTGCTCTTATCCGTGAAGAAAGCAGGGGAGCACACTACCGTGCAGACTATCCTGATAGAAGAGACCAGTGGAGGAAGAGTATTGTTTTGAATAGGGATAAGAAGGTGAAATACATAAAGAGGTAAGTATCTTCTCTAGATCTTTTTTGATGCAATGCGATGAATTCAATTTAATGAATTAAGGATCCTAACGTCTTTTCGCAGTCATAAAACGACTTTAATGGCTTCAAGGCATGTTTAATTAAAAGTTGACTAGGACCCATCTAGCTTTTTGTTATTCATTTCCTTATCTGTACAATATCCTTGGTTTGGAAATCATTGTTTGGTTAATAAATTATTATAGTTAGTGATTTTTTTTAATTTTATCATTAAAAATACCTAATCCACTGATTATAAGTTTTTTATCTTTTTTTCTTTTTTTGAGAATATAATACGGACAAAAAATAGGAAATTTTGCTTATTGAAATTGAAAGATATTTTTTTTAAATCTATCAAGCTATTTATATAGCCTAAATTTGATGATTCTGTATCCAAATAATGCTTCATACAATCTTCAAAAGGTTAATAAACAATTAAAGATTTATTTTAAAATCAATTAGTTAGGGAGGTTAAGTGGATGTATTGTCATAATTGCGGAGCCAAAAACGTAGAAAATGCTATTTTCTGTGAAAAGTGTGGTACTAAATTATCTGAACCTAATGTCAGAGCATCAAAATCAATGGGAAATAAAACTTCCTTCACAGGCAAAAATAAACCTTCAACCATACTGGTAGTTATAGGTTATATTTTTGCTATTTTAGGGGGGCTTATTGGTATTTTAATTGGTGTATATCTTTATACACGTGATAATCAGGATTCTAAGTTTCATGGCAGGAATATGTTGGTAATAGCTGCGGTCATTATATGTTTAAGTGTTATTGCAACATCCTTATTTTCTGGATCATTAAACACACCTATTGCACCTGCAATGGGTACCAAAAACTTCAACAATGGCCAATTCTCATTTGATTACCCTGATGTGTGGAATATCAACAATACTAGAACTGACGCATCAATGACTGCTGTAGATTTAGGAGATTCAAACATGTACCAAACGGATGTAGTAAAGTCATCTGGAGTAGTTATAGGTAAAATACTTAAATCTTCAGGAAGGACTGTGGAGGATAGTAAGAACATGTTCCTAGCGTTATCAGGCGATATGAAAGAGACAAGCACTAATTATATTACGGTGGATGGTGTTACAGCCAAAGAATCGATTTACACCGGACCTAACAATCATGGTCATGTCACGGAAGTTAGAGCTATAACTTGGGAGAAAGGCGATTCAACCTATATGATAATGTGCATAGCACGGGGATCTGATCTTGGAAACACTTTAAATAGTCAGAAAAAGTATTTTGACACCATTATAAACAGTTTCAGAACATTATAGATCAAACATTATAAATCAATTTTTTAATTTTTTTTATAGTGAACCACAATTTAGGGATTGTAAAGATAATGGCGGTCTTACTTCCCATTCAAATTTGAAATTCGTTTATTATGGTTTTTTCATCCAAAAAAGATAATTTAAGGCAAAAATTTATAGCAGGTATCAATCAATCTCCAATAACTTTACAGTCCCCAAATTTTAAAAAAATTTTGTTCTGATGTCAATTGATTATTTCACTTGAAACCTATCTCCAATTTTAGGTTCCAAAATTCGTTCAAACAGCTCTAAATAGTTTTTTTTGAATTTCTTCCCTGCTAAAACGTATTTTGAAGTACTTGTGGTTGTGGTTATTTCCAGGAAAGTATTCCAAAAATTATTAGAAAGTTCTGCTTTTTCTATTTCATCATAGGATATAATCTCGATTTCAGGGTATTTCTCTTGAATCTCATTGATGTTAATTGGATCATTCAATTCCACGTTACATTCATGTTTAACTAATTCTTTCATATTCATATTCTTCCCAGAAAAACTTGAACGCGAACATTTATCTTTCAAGATATGATTGGTGGTGAAATATAGGGTTTTAGGATCTGCCAATCTTTTCCCTGTTTGGGAAACAATAATGGAGGTGATTATTAACTCTTCACCTTTAACATCATTATCTTCTTTTTCCCCGAAAATCTCGATAGCTTCACCACATTTCATACAATAATTTTCTCTAGGAGTTTTATTTCCACAATTAGGGCAATATATAAATCCATTTTCCATATCCACACATCCTAATTTATTTCAGGATTTTCGGTAAAGACTTCCATAAAATCAAAATACCAGCAATGGCAAAAACCATTGATAAGAATATGTATAAGAGATTGGTTCCCACACTTTCCAGTGAAGTGGATATTTGGGAAAGTAAGTAAAGTATTATAGCTAAAACAACCAATATTACTCCTATAATTGCTTTAATCTTATCATCCATTTGTTCATCTCCTGCTTAGTGATGATCCTAATATTATAATTAATATTACAATGAGGATAATTATGTAATTATTTTTTAAAAGTATATAATTCGCTACTAAAATAAAAAAAGCTACCAAAACGACTATAAAAGTAATATTGTTTCTTTTATCGAACACGCGATTTTCATCGATTATGGTATTGGAAGATCCAGTACTTTCACCACTCGGTTCATTTTTCTTAGAGTCTTGGGCCTTTTCTAATAAACTACCTATATTTACACCACAAGCAGCACAAAATTCTGCATTTTCCGGATTTTCTTCTCCACATTTTGGACAGAACATTTTAGCACTTCCAAACTCTATAAATGAATAAATAGTAATTTTACTGTATAAAAATACCATTCCCAGTTGATTCTATAGTCTATGATATTTTTCTTAAATTATTTAAATTTTTATCAGAGAGGGGATGCTAAGTTTACGGGTTGTATTTTGCATAATAAATTAAAATTCGTATTGAAATCCTTTATTATTGTTATTATTGTTATTTCACAAATAATAGACCAGTCACGTCAAAAATTTCCTTAAATATCCCTCAAACCCACCAACAACTTTGAAGTCCCAAAATGTAAATCCAAAAGCTATTTGGAATGATTTTTCCCATAATGAGGGCATTTATTGTTCTAAACAGTTAATATTGATAATTTTTAATAATAGAAAGAAAAACATGCCCTGACCGGGACTTGAACCCGGGTAATAGGATCCGCAATCCTACGTGATATCCACTACACTATCAGGGCATAAGTAAAATAGTAATATAAGGTATTTAATCAAGTTTCAACAGTATGGGTTGGAACCTATTACTAGTTGGATTTTTTTCTATTTAAGTGTTTTTTAGTGTTTTCGCTGATGTTTATTTATCAGTTTATTTCATCGAATATGCTGGCATGTCCTCCTGAGGGGAAATCTTAACTCGAAGATGATTTTAAATTTCCATAAATTCATTTATTCTCTTCATAATTTCTTTTCGGAATTCTTCTCCAAGTTCAACAGATCTGCCCCGGTCATGCATGGTGCTCCTTCCGAAGCAGGGATCTTCAAATGTTTTACCCTGAAATTGCACTGGTTCCCGGTAACGGGGAATGAAGTGCCAGTGCAGATGGGGTGAAGGGGGATCTAGAAGGTAAGAGGAGTTCATCAAACATCCCCAGTTGAACATGGTGGCATGAAAGGCCTTTTTGATTGCAGATTCCAATTCTTTAACTACTCTGGATAAATCCATCCATTCTTCATCCTTTAAACCGGAAAGTTCTTTTTCATCTCTTTTAAGAGCCACCACACAGGTTCCCAGGTTCCTCTGATCCGGGGCTAGGATAATAAGCCAGTAATCAGTTTCAGCCAACAATTCACCAAATTCATGTTGGGTTAATTTTTCAAAATACTCACATTCCACCTAAAAACACATCCACAGATTTAAAACATGTTTACAGAAGTGCTGATGATTAAAGTCCTGATGCATTAAGTACTATTGTATTTAGTATATTATATTCAGATTAAATAATAAAAAATCTCATTCTTCCCATTCTTTGGTTAAGTATTCCTTTAAAATCCTATTAAAAGGTAAATCTGGGTGGCGGTTAAAAAATAACCTAGAAATGTGCCGGTTATAAGCTGGGCAGGGGTGTGTTTTTTCAGGTAAAGCCGGCTCCAGACAACCAGGGGTACCAGTAAACTGAAGAGAAGTCCGGTCCATCCGAAAAGGTATATTATGGCAGTTGCAGGGCCGGCAATCCCCATAGCATGTATGCTGATTTTCCAGAAAAGGCTGAATAGGAGTACAACAATGGTGTTGGTCAGATAGCAAAACATTAAAACCGTGGTAAGTTGCGGTGCTCCCAGAAGGTTAAGCACCACCACCCCCATGATATAAGACAGTATCACCAGTAACAGTGGATAAATCCGATCCTGCCTGCGGGGCATGTCCACTTCCAAATTCTTCTTCTTGATCCAGGAAAAACTGGTCAGAATAGGCAGTAAACTCACAAAAAATATGCTGACACTAGAAAACCATAACCAGTTTCCTTCAGATAAGAGACTGTAATTTATAATCAGGAAAACTGGAATTGCTACAAAGGGGGGGTTGGTAACAGCGGATATGAAATTTGCAATGTTCTCTTTCAGTTTAAATGATTGATTGTCCTTATAAATGGGCATGAATGCCTCCGTCTCATTTTTTTAGGTCTAACATCCACTTTAAAAATAGTAACTAATAAAATGTTTCATCAAACCTTTCCAGTTAGGGATGATTTTTCAAGGAAGGAGTTAAAATGAGATTCTATTCTACATAAATTCTAAAGGTGTAGCTTCCACAGTTACGGGAAGCAGTGGCCAGGTTACGGGCATTATCAAGATCAAGTTTCCCAGCAATAGGTTTGCCTTTCAACTGGTTTTCTTCAGTTAATAGGTAGCTGCAGGGTAAGTTTTTATCAAGAAAAGATGATGCAATCTGCCCCGATTTTTTTATACTAGCCTCACTATTGTTTCCGGAGCTGAGAGCATTAGACATGCTATCTAAAACTGTCATCCCATCAGCATCAGTATATCGGGCCATAAGCTCCATAATATCCTGGGCTTTTTGGTTTGATAAGACTTCTGAGTGTGATTCCGGTGACGCAGTTATGTTGCTAACTGTGAAAAGAACAATCATAATTGGTATCAGTGCTAAAACTGCATCCAGAGTGTATGCAAATCCTTTCTCATCCATATTGTCCATCAATAAGTTTTTTTTTTTAAATGTAGGTTAAAGAGTTAATTGGGGGTGATTCTCCTTTATTCTCTTAACTACTTCATTTTTTTTCTCAATTGCTTCATGAGCTGCTCTTTCCACTTTTTGCTTCATTTGGTCAAAGTCTTCAGGGTGAAGATCACCCACCATCTTTTTTATCTTGGTGTAGGCTGCTTCTCTGAATAGTGGTTTAAGTTCTTTTTCACCCTCATCACTCACTAGCCGGGGAATTCCCGTATCATCCACCTCACCAATCCGACCTATTCTAACTCCAGCTTTAGAAACGGTTTTCTCCACCTTACGGGCCACATCGGCAGTGGCAATAATCATTAAGGAGTCCACGGAAACACCCAGAGGATCGATATCCAGTTTTTCCAGCATTTCCAGGACCTGGGGGTTTACCAGTTGCCGTATCTCATCCTCCCAGAATGCTAACCCCAAGCCGGTGGTTTGAGATATCTCATGAGCATCACCTCTGAGCCCGCCATTGGTCACATCGGTCATGGCATGCACTTCAGGAAGCAGTCCTGCCTTTAGTATTGCTTCTGAGGCCTGTATGAAACTGACATCCATGGTCTCCCAAACCACATCAAATAGGCCGTGATAGAGGGCAGTGGTGGTTATGGTTCCTCCACCTGAACCTTCGGTGAGTAAAATCACGTCGCCTGCTTCTGCTCTTTTCCGGGCGGTGGGGGGGTGGGGTGATATTCCCACTGCTCCCACTGCACTCACCAGCCGGTCTCCCAGTACCATGTCTCCACCCACGCGCAGGGTGCTGCCTGCAACCAGGGGCACTCCAGTAAGTTCTGACACGGCACATACTCCGGCAGTGTAATCGAAGAGTTTTCCCACTTCTCCATCATCTGCCAGGTGCAGGTCACTGAGAAGGGCCACTGGCTGAGAACCCATAACACAGACATCGCGCATGGCAGCTCGGGCCACATGAAAACCGCCTAAAAAGGGATATTCACTAAGTCTGGAGTGAATTCCATCAACTGCCGTGGTGATGTATATTTCATCCACTCCAGCAGGTGCTTTGACCACTCCTCCATCATCCTGTGCTGTGGGATTGATGAAAGCGTCGGTGTGGCTGCTTTTGACGATTTCTGCTATCTGACGGTGAACAAAAAAGTCTCCGGCGCCTCTGGATCCTACACCCATTTCTCCCATACCCACTCCGGATATGGGATATTTTATGAGGGTTTTCAGGGATTCATCAGGATGGTCTTCGATTTTAAGGGTGTATTTGACTTCATCCAGCACAGCTTCTGCCATTTTATTGGCCTGTTCTGGTTTAATCTCTTTGAATTCAAGTATCTTTTCCTGAAGTCTTTTTTGAACAGTTTCTTCCTTACCCTCTGCCAGGCTGCGCCTAACGAAACCTTCCATATCCACAGTAACACCTTCTTTAGTAATACAAATATATAAACTTTTCTTACACCGTGTTTTTTTTAACTGTTTGCGTCTTAAAAAATAATTATATAACTTTTTCAAGGAAGTTTTTAAGAATTTCAAGCCCTGCATCGCCACTTTTTTCCGGATGAAATTGAGTGGCGAATGTATTATCATATCCCACTACAGCAGGAACTTCGAGACCGTAATCAACAGTTGCCAATACCACATCTTCATCATCTGGCTGCACATAATACGAGTGCACGAAATACATGTAATCATCAGTTATCCCTTTAAGTAAAGGTGATTCTTGCCTGATATTGAGGTTATTCCAGCCCATATGGGGTATTTTAAGGTTCTCATTTCTTAATTCCTCCGGAAATCTGAGCACCTTTCCCGGGAAGACATCCAGTCCTTTCACACCGGGACTTTCTTCACTTTCACTGAAAAGTACCTGAAGACCCAGACAGACTCCTAAAAATGGTTTATCATCTCGGATGTGTTGATGGATGATGTTCTCGTATTTTCTCAAGTGTTCCATGGCAGTTCCAAAGGCACCAACTCCTGGGAGGACCAGTGCATCTGCTTTTTCAAGCAGGGATTTTTCCCGGGTTACCACCACATCTGCATCTGCCTTCTGGAAGCCATTGCGGATGCTTTTCAGGTTTCCACTGCCATAATCAATAATTGCTATCATATGATATGGGCCTTATATACCTTTAAATCAACCAAACTCTTTTTCAAAAATTAAAAGGAGATAAAAAAAAGATTTACCTGACTTGGTAGTAGTCCTTAACTCGGACGGTGTCGTCAGGGTGAGGGGTTGAGATTTCATGGAGAACAGTGTTTTCCATGGCCACGATGGTGTGCTCTTCTTTAGGTTTTATGCGGATGGTGTCATTTTTCCCGAAATAATGTTTATGATCATGGAATTCTATGTATCCTGCTCCACTGAGGATGTACATGGTTTCATCCTTTTCTGGGTGGTAATGGTAGGATGTTTGGTAGCCTTCTCTGATGAATAACTCTTTGGTAAGATATTTCTCGGTGTTTATCAGGATTTTTTCGTATCCCCAGGGTTTGTCTTCCCGGTTCTGATATTCTTTCCGGATTTCTTCCAGTTCTTTAGAGGTGTCAATGGCCATCCAGAACAGTCCATCTTCCTGGTAGTAACCCAGCTGGTTGTTTTTGGCGTACATGGGGAAAACAGTTTTTTCAATATCTCCCACATCGAAATCTCCGAAATCTAATTCACCCTGGGTAAAGTAAACTCCTCCATTAATAAAATAGTCCAATACTGGCTTTTCTTTAAAGGATACCAGACGATCTCCACTGATTTCCACTATCCCATAGGGGGATACCATGCGGGTGATAAATAGTGATAAGGGATAATCAGACTTTTCACCCTGTGCAATCATCTTTTTAATGTTAAGATCCGCCACAACATCTCCATTACGTATAACACACTGTTTATTATCATCAACAGCTTCCATTCCCAGCTTAATGGCGTTAAGGGTTCCAAGGGGTTTGTCTTCTTCCACATATTCAATTTTAACCCCCATGTATTCATCTCCGAATCTTTCCTTAATTTTCTCACTTAAAAAACCGGTTAAAAGGAAAACCTGATTAACACCTGCATTTTTAAAATCAAAAAGTTGTTTATCTAGAATGGTGTAGTTATCTTTGATTTCAATAAGAGGTTTAGGCACTCTTTCAGTCAATGGCCTTAATCGCTTACCAAATCCACCGCAAAGTATCATACCCACTGTTTTTGTCATCTAATCACCTTATTACCATTATTATTACAAAAATTTATAATCGGGGTTTTAATTGATTGATTGAAATTTTACTTTAAAATCCTCATTATATTGCCTATACTATAGAATCAGTTATATATAAAAATTCATCAACTTCCAGTAGGAGAATCTTAAAAAACCATTTTTAATTTTAAACTATTTTTTTAAGAGATGAATTTTTATCCATTTTTTCCCTTAAAACAGTTCCAAAGTCAGAGGGAACTATCTCACGTGTTCCCAAGGTTTTTGCATGGGCATCCAGTTCAGTGACCACCCAAGTGTATCCCAGTTTTTTTAAGGGTTCCACCAGGCGGGGGCCATCAGTAATGGCAATGGTTTTTGCTTTTAATTTTTCAATAGGCAGGGCATGTGGAACTCCTGCCACCACCACCAGGTCAAAGCCTTGTTTTTCTAGAAATTCAACTGCCTTATCTCCAGTAACTGGATATTCATCCAATCCTCCGCTAATTATATTAATTTCAACACCCATCGCATCCAGTTCATCCTGGATGTTATGGGCATGTTGGCGTATGCGGGGGAGTCCAGTTTCCAAATCCAGATTGGCAATAATAGTGGCTTTATTTTCAGGGTATAAAGCATGGAATGGGATCTTTAAGATATCAGCGAATAGATATGAGGTTTCCTTCTTGGCATTGAGAACCAGTGCGATTTTTTCCCCTTTTTCAAAGGCATCTAAGAGTACCTGGGCTACTTCTTCTTTATCATCTCCATAGGATGGGGGAATATATTTACCCTGAGCCATACCTCTGGTTTTTTCAATAATAGTGGCTTTTTTAAGCATCCTGCTCTGCCTTTCAGTTTCTTCAGCTGGGATTATTCCTTCCAGTTGGGCTGCTTCTAAAACAGCTATAGCTCCTTCAGTATTATCCCCTTCGCTTAAACCTCCGTGAGATTCCACAGTCAAAACTTTGGCAGGGATGTGGGCATGGCTAACAGCTTCCCGAAGGTCTTCACCAATGATCATACTGGCACAGGTACCCACCACACCCACCAGCTTGGGGTGGAAGAGTTCCTCCACTTCCTTCAGTGTTTCCTCCAGTTTCTTCGCTGCTCCGAATATGAAATCGTTTTCAGACATGGCAGTGGTAACCACTCGCACTCCATCATTTTCCAAGAGACGGCCTGTACGGAAACAACAGCCATGAGGGCCGTGAAGAATGATAACATCAGCATTTAAATCACGAAGAGTGTATAGTGAAGCTGCAATGGGGCTTGGTCTAGGATGCAATACAAATTCACCTCTAAATTCTCCAATTGGACTTTTAAATTCATTAAATTCATTAAATATGGTATTTTAATAGGAAGGTTCTGTTTTGGATTTGGAAATCTTGATTGGGATCTGAACTCATGCTCAATAATACTCAATATAAAATTCTTATTTCGATCTATATTTTACTATAAGAAATTTCTTTCCTTGTACCATTTTAATTATACATATAAGCATATAACTCATGCCAATATATTAAAATCTATCTTAAACTAAACCCAAAAATTGCCAATGCATAAAATAATTTAAAAAATTCAGATTAATCAAGCCCAGATTCGAATGTACATGTTTTATAAAACTTTTAAATTAATTCAATTTAATTTAAGATGATATAATTAATATTTAATGATGTATTCATGGTGATATGAAATGAACCGGGAAACATGGTTTGGAATAATTTTAATAGTTATTATAATAATTACAGGGACGTTTTCCAGCACGAATGGTTTTGATTATAAATTCAATGGATCATGGGCTGGTAATTCATCTAAATCCATTGAAGCAGCTGATGCTGTACCCACAGTTAAATTCTTAGGTGAACGGGATTATGGTTTTGTGGTTCGCTACGGGCCCTACGGAAATCCCAACTCACCAGTAAAAGTTGCCTACGTGCTGGGGGTGCATCCTCTGGAAGTCCAGGCCCATCAGGCCATGATGTCAGTTATAACTGGTGATAAATCATTGAAATACTGTTATTACATTTACCAAATAACAGTCACCAAGAATAGGGATGATTACACCCAGGGGAGAATCAATGGCCAGCAACTGGCCCTGGACTATGCAGTGCCAGATATAAAGAAATCTAAATACAATATGGTGGTGGATGTGCACTCCACCAAAGGGGACTACCCTGAAACCAAGTTCATATCCGTACCTGTGGATGACAGTCGCTCCAGATTCCTGGCCCATTTAATAGTGAGCAAAATACCCTGGCTGGTTTTCTATGTCCCACCACTGGATGGTGGGCCCACCAGCGGTCCCTATGTAACTATACCCATAATCCAATCAGGAACACCGGCCATGGTCTATGAAACCTACACTTACGCATCTTTTAATGAAACCTTTGAACATGCCAAGGAATTTGCAAGTGTAGTTGATAGCCTAATATTATAGTCTTTTATAAAATAGCATATCCTGTTATTCTTTTATAAAAAATTAAAGGAAAATACGGCTTGCAACGAGAATATAATCTTTTAAGAGAATTATTTCCCATCTTTCCCATCAATTCATTGAATTATAATTAAGAGTGATTAGGTGAAGATTCCCAACATAATCCAAGGTGTATTCTGTGAAAGGCCCAATCGTTTCACAGTAATCTTTGAAAAAGATGCCAGGATTGAAAAGGCCCATCTACATGATCCTGGCCGATTAAAAGAATTATTGGTTCCTGGAGCTTCTTTACTCCTCCGCCCAGCACAAAATCCGGCCAATCGCAAGACCAGGTACGATGTCATTGCCGTTGAAAGCGAAGGAACATGGGTGCTTATAAATTCAGGTTTTCACAGTGACCTGGCAGCGGAACTAATTAGATCAAAAGCAGTACCAGAATTATCCGCTTATCATGTTGAGAGAAGGGAATACACTTTTGGTAAAAGTCGTGTTGATTTTCTTTTAACAGTTGATGAAGTGGATAATATAAGTAAAAAAAGAAGCAACTCAGCAGAGGATGAAAGGGAAATCCTCCGAAATAGGATGTTACTGGAGGTTAAAGGATGCACTCTGGTTGATAATGGGCGGGGCCGCTTCCCTGACGCACCCACTATCCGGGGAAAAAGACATTTAGAAGAGCTGATTAAAGCCAAAAAGCAGGGCATGAATTCGACAGTATTATTTTTAATTCCCAGGGAGGATGTTGAGGTTTTTTCACCCAACTGGGAAATGGATCCGGAATTTTCAAAGACATTATCCCTTGCAGAAAAAGAGGATGTGCACATAATTGCCTATTCTTTCACTGTCAACTACCAAAATAATGAATTGGAATTAAATCCTTTAAAAAGGGTAAAAGTAAAGGTTCAACCTTGATTTAATCGTGTTTTTCAAACTCTATTAGTAAATAAATATACTAAAGAAGGGAATTCTAAATAAATAGAGAATTTAACTTTTTTAGGGTTAAATTTAGGTTACTTTAGTGTTTTCAAGTTTTTCAAATTCTTCTGCCTTACCAATGCCTAAAACCACATCTCCAGTTTCTAGAGTGTAACTACGTGGGGGGTCTATGGTGAGTTCACCATCACGACCCACTCCTACCACCACCACACCGGTCCTCTCATGGATATCTGCTTCTAAGAGGCTTAAACCATTGAACTGACTTTCGGGACTTATTTTCACTTCCCTGAGTTCCCTGCTTTTGTGCTCTGCCAGCACATCCTGGACAAACATGGCCTCATAACCATCATCTATACTCTTGTACATCAAACGTCCGGAGATCACATTTGGTGAGATAACCTGACTGGCACCAGCCAGTTTAATCTGTTCGATGTTCTCATAACGCTGTGCCTCAGCAATCACCCGTACATCCTGGTCTAATTTTCTAATACTCAATATGCAGTGGATTGTTTTTGAATCAGAGTCCATATCTACAATAACTGCTTGTGCACCCTTGACATTAGCCTTCTCCAAGTCTTTAATGCGGGTGGGATCACCATGCACGAAGTTGGCCCCAGTTTTAAGGGCATTTTTCCGCACCTGTTCATCTTCATCCAGCACGAAAATTTCTCCACTTTTCCCAATTTCTTTAATACATTCAACTGTACTTTCGGTCCAGCCGCAAATTACGATGTGTTTTGATCTTTCCACATTGATCAGCCCCATAATTTTCATCTGCTGTTTTTTGAAGATTAAATTAACCAGGGATTCTACTGCCAGTGCAAAGGTTCCAATACCCAACACAATGAGACTAATGGTGAAAAACATTCCCAGAGTAGTTTCTGGACTGTAGTCTCCGTATCCAACGGTTCCTATAGTTACAAAGGTCCAGTAAAAAGATACAGTCCATGGTTGGCCTTCTATGAAGTGGAAACCAAGGGTTCCGTAGGCTATTATGCAGATAACCAGGATTAAAATCCAGGTAAGTCTCTGTTTAGCCACTAGGGGTATGCTTTTCCTGAGCACCCTGAAAAGGACAAACATCGGGATCTCCCTTAATTTGGATCTACCTGTATTATTTTCTGAGGAAGAAATACCAGACTAAAACTCCAATTATCACCAGTAACAGAACTCCACCTAAAATGAGAATCCACCAGGGGAATCCTCCATTTCCAGTGGTATCATCTCCAGCAGTCAGATCATCATCATCTCCGTCACCAGTTTTCACTTTGGTTTTACTGGAACTGGAACTGGAACTGCTGCTCTTACTACCTCCACTACTACCTTTCATTAATGGTGTGATGCTGGCTACATTGGAAGTGCTAATCTTGGATTCTGATACTCCAGGAGCATCTTCAACAGCCCAAACAGTCGAAAATGACATAAAAACTAAAATTAAAGACGATAAAAGGATAATTTGCCATTTCATTTTTTATAATCCTCCCATTTAATTCCTCAAATCTCATTATAATTATATTATCTCGTTTTTTGTTTATATTTAATATGATTTATTATGAAAATTTCTCATGAAAAAAAATTTTTATAGAATGGGGGCTGTCCCACAAATAATTTAAATTCGGAAATTGGCTAATTCTGCAATTTAAAGTCCGATTAATCCTTATTTTTTGCTTGATTTTGAATTAAGGGACATACCCAGAATATAATTATATTAAACCGTTTTAAGGTTTTATGAAACCTTCAATTAATGAAAAAAACTTAGTTGCATTATTATAACCGGGTAAGGTGCAGTGTAAATCTCTCAATCTTTTCAAATAATCTATTAATCTATAATGATCTTCGAATAAAGTACTTGCGCAATTCATCTGCCAGGAACATTATGGGTACAAAGGTGAGTAAATAAAGCCATTCATTTAATCCCAGGGCGGTGGTTCCGAAAATCCCCTGCAAAGGTGGAAGATATATAATGGCCAGGAGGATGATGATGGAAAATGCTATTCCTCTTAATATCCACTTATTTTTAAACAATCCCAGTTTAAATACTGAGGTGCGGCTGGTCTGGCATCCC